>CAZQPN010000194.1:0-5904 GCA_964595215.1 uncultured Rubrivivax sp.
AGAAGGAAGTCGACATGTTCAAGGAGGTCAACGACTCCTTCAAGGCCTGGTCGCGTCGCGTCGGCTTCTACCACTTCACGAACGAGGCCGACTACAAGCTGGCCTTCGAGCACGTCCAGAAGATCAAGCTGCCGACCTGATCGGTCGCGGCTGATCGGGCCGCCGGGTGTTCGCTCGGCGGCCCTTGTCGTTTTCGCCGCACTCGGCGCAAGGGGGTTCCCGCGATGGACCAGTGGATCCGCGTCATCGACGTCTTCAGCAAGGCGATCGGCCATGCCTTCTCGTGGTGCGTGCTGGTACTCACCGCCAGCACCTGCTACGAGGTGTTCATGCGCTACGTGCTGAACAGCCCGACGGTCTGGGCCTTCGACATGAGCTACATGCTGTACGGGGCGCTGTTCATCATGGCCGGCGCCTACGCACTGTCGCGTGGCTCGCACGTGCGCGGCGACTTCATCTACCGCACCTGGGCGCCTCGCACCCAGGCCAAGGTGGACCTGGTGCTCTACGTGATCTTCTTCTTTCCGGCCATCTTCGCGATGGTGTTCACCGGCGCGGGCTACGCCTGGAGCTCGGCGCAGATCCTGGAGGCGAGCGCCAACAGCCCGGCCGGGGTGCCGGTGTGGCCGCTGAAGACGATCATCTTCGTCGCCGGGTTGACGCTGCTGATGGCCGGCATCGCCGAGGTGCTGCGCTGCCTGGTGTGCCTGCGCGACGGCCGCTGGCCGCCGCGCGGCGGTGACGTCGAGGAGCTCGAGGTGGTTCTCGCCAAGCAACACGCCAAGGAGACGCAGTCGTGAGCGACCCCGCCATCGCCCTGCTGATGCTCGGGCTGTTCATCTGCGTCATCTTCCTCGGCTTCCCGATCGCCTTCACGCTGATGGCGATGGGCATCGGCTTCGGCTACTACGCCTACTTCACGGCGGGCCAGGATTTCTGGGACAACCGCATCTTCTACCTCTTCACGCAGAACACGTTCAGCGTGATGAACAACGATGTGCTGATCTCGATCCCGCTGTTCCTGTTCATGGGCTACATCATCGAGCGCGCGAACATCCTGGACCGGCTGTTCCACAGCCTCCAGGTCGGGCTGCGCTTCCTGCCGGGCTCGATGGCGGTGGCCGCACTGATCACCTGCGCGCTGTTCGCCACCGCCACCGGCATCGTCGGCGCGGTGGTCACGCTGATGGGCCTGATCGCGCTGCCGGCGATGCTGAAGGCGGGCTACGACCAGAAGCTGTCCAGCGGCGTCATCACCGCCGGCGGGACGCTGGGCATCCTGATCCCGCCGTCCATCCTGCTGATCGTCTACGCGGCCACCGCCAGCGTGTCGGTCGTGAAGATGTACGCCGCGGCCATCATCCCCGGCTTCCTTCTGGCCGGCATGTACGTCGTCTACGTGATCACGCGCGCGGTCATCAACCCCTCGCTGTGCCCCAAGCCGAAGGACGTGCAGCACTACTCGGTGCTGCAGAGCATCCTGCTCGTGCTGCAGGCCTTCGTGCCGCTGGCGGCGCTGATCATGGCGGTGCTGGGCTCGATCCTGTTCGGCCTGGCCACCCCCAGCGAGGCGGCGGCCATGGGCGCGCTCGGCGGCATCATCCTGGCCGTCATCTACCGCGCCTTCACCTGGGACCGGCTGCGCGAGTCGGTCTACCTGACCGCGCGCACCTCGGCGATGGTGTGCTTCCTGTTCGTCGGCGCGGCGACCTTCTCCTCGGTCTTCTCCTACCTCGGCGGCGAGCACCTGGTCAAGGACCTGATGCTGAGCATGGACCTGACCCCGGTGCAGTTCCTGCTGGTGGCGCAGCTGATCATCTTCATCCTCGGCTGGCCGCTGGAGTGGAGCGAGATCATCATCATCTTCGTGCCGATCTTCCTGCCGCTGCTGCCAGTGTTCGGCGTCGACCCGGTCCTGTTCGGCATCCTGATCGCGATCAACCTGCAGACCTCGTTCCTGACGCCCCCGATGGCGATGTCGGCCTACTACCTGAAGGGCGTCGCGCCGAAGGGGCTGGAGCTGTGGACCATCTTCAAGGGCTGCTTCCCGTTCGTCGGCATGGTGATCCTGACCCTGGCCCTGACCTACATCTACCCGGCCCTGGTCACCTACCTGCCCGACGCGTTCTTCAACCAGGCCCAGGAGATCCCGTACGACCCGAACGACGCGTCGGTCGTCAACCCCGACATCTTCAAGTGAGCACATGGCCGACGGCAAACCCCTCAACGAGCTGACCGCGGTCGAGGTGCAGGCGCACCTCGCGGCCGCGCGCTCGGACGTCGAGCCCTTCTTCGAGCAGCTGCTGGCGTACGCGAAGGCGGTGGACGAGCGCCTGCACCTGTTCGCCAGCCTCGACGAGCGCGTCGTCCGGCTGCAGGCCTCGCACCGCCAGGCCGAGCGCCAGCGCGGCGAGCCGCTGCCGGCACTGTACGGCGTGCCGGTCGCGGTCAAGGACATCATCGACACGGTCGACTTCCCGACCGCCTTCGGCAGCCCGATCCACGAAGGGCGCTACGCGGTGGCCGACGCGACCGTCGTGCGCCGCCTGCGCGACGCCGGCGCGGTGATCTTCGGCAAGACGGTGACGACCGAGTTCGCGACCTTCCACCCCGGCCCGACGCGCAACCCGCACAACCCGGAGCACACACCGGGCGGGTCGTCCAGCGGCTCAGCGGCCGCGGTGGCCGCCGGCGTCGTGCCGGTCGCGCTCGGCACCCAGACCAACGGCTCGGTGCTTCGGCCGGCCTCGTTCTGCGGCATCTACGGCTTCAAGCCCTCGCACGGCGGGCTGCCGCGCACCGGCGTCTTCGAGCAGTCGCCGTCGCTCGACCAGCTCGGTGTCTTCGCGCGCAACCTCGACGACATCGCCCTCGTGACCGAGGTGATGACCGGCGACGACGGCAGCGACGCGGCCAGCAGCGGCCTGGCCCCGCGCCGGCTGCTGTCGGTGTGCCGAGCCGAGCCCCCCGTCCCGCCGAAGTTCTGCTTCGTGCGCACGCCCTGGTGGGACCGTATCGACGCCGAGGCGCGCGAGGCCTACGAGGCCTTTCTCGAGGTCATGGAGGGCGTCGTCACGGTGGCCGAGCTGCCGTCGATCGTCGAGCAGGTGCTGCCCTGGCACAAGACGGTCAACGAGGCCGAGCTCGCCTTCGCCCTGCTGCGCGAGTTCCGCCATCACCCGGCACAGCTGTCGGAGATGCTGCGCCAGCAGGTGGCGCGCGGCTTGGAGATCCCGGCCATCGACTACCTCGTCGCGCGCGACCGCATGCCGCACGTCGCGGCCGCTTTCGGCGAGTACTTCGAGCACTATGACGCCATCCTGTCGCCGGCCGCGCTGGGCGCGGCGCCGGCCGGGCTGGCGTCCACCGGCGACCCGATCATGCAGACGGTGTGGACCTTCGCCGGTCTGCCCGCGCTGTCGATGCCGCTGCTGCAGCTGTCCGGCGGCATGCCGCTCGGCGTGCAGGCGGTCGGCGCGCTGCACAACGACGGTCGTCTACTGAGGGCCAGCCGCTGGCTGGTCGACGAGTTCGTCAAGCGGAGCCACGCATGAAGAAGACCGAGAAACTGGCCGGGTTCGTCGGCCTGGCCTTGCTGACGGCGTTCTTCGCGCCCTACGTGTTCAAGCTGCCGCAGCTCGACATCACGCTGATCCTGCTCGGCGGCATCGTGCTCGCCGCGTACGACTTCTTCACCTCCGACTGACGAGGCCGCCGGTCGCGTGCTGCCGTCGCCTTGATCCGGATCCGTGGCCTCCGGCCCGGCGCAGGCTAGGATCGGTGCGATCCGGACGCCAGGGCTGTGCACGCGGCCGGGCGACACCGAGGCGCAACGGAGGCGACATGAGGCGGAATGGATCGATGAGGTTGGCGGGGCTCGCCGGGGTGCTGGCGATGGGGCTGGCCGGTTGCGGCGCGCCCGGCGTGGAGTGGCAGAACCGGCAACCGGCGGAGGCTTTGGCGCGCGAGGCGGCACCGCCGGGCTCTGTGTACGGCGGCTGGCGCGTGTACCAGCAGAGTTGCGCCAGTTGCCACGGCGTCGCGGCCACCGGTGGCGACGGCGTGCCCGACCTGACCTTCCGGCTGCGCGACCTCGGCCCGCAGCGCTTCGTCGACCTGGTGCTGCGGCGCTACGACTGGAACCTTCCGACCGGCGGCTCGCCGCGCGAGACCCTGGTCGACGAGGTCGTCACGCGCACCCGTGGCACGGTGCAGATGCCGGCCTGGCAGGGCGAGCCGATGGTCAGCGCGCACATCATGGACCTCTACGCCTTCCTGTCGGCGCGCGCCGACGGACGGATCGGGCCCGGGCGGCCTGCACCCTGACGCCCTGACGCGGGCGCCCGAGGCGCTCAGTGGCCTTCGAAGGCCACGAGCGCGAAGACCGGCAGACCGGCCGCGCGCAGCCTCGTCGACCCACCGAGTTCGGGCAGGTCGACGATGGCCGCGGTCTCGACGACCTCGGCACCCAGGCGCTGCAGCAGCCGCGCGCCGGCGAGCATGGTGCCGCCGGTGGCGATCAGGTCGTCGATCAGCACCACGCGGTCGCCGCGCTGCACGGCGTCGGTGTGCAGCTCCACCGTCGCGCTGCCGTACTCCAGCGCGTAGCTTTCCTCGACCGTCGTGAACGGGAGCTTGCCTTTCTTGCGGATCGGCACGAAGCCGACACCGAGTTCGTAGGCGACGACCGAGCCGATGATGAAGCCGCGCGCATCCAGGCCGGCGATGGCCGACGGACGGGCGTCGAAGTAGCGGTGCACGAACTGGTCGACCAGCACCCGGAACACGCGCGGATTGGCCAGCAGCGTCGTGATGTCGCGGAACTGAACGCCCGGCGCCGGCCAGTCGGGCACGGTGCGGATGTGGGCGCGGATGTAGTCCGACGGCGGGATCTCGTGTTCGGGTCGCATGGGCGGATGATAGGCAGCCCGGGCCGACGACAGCCGCGGGTCCGACGCCGCCGGCGCCCGCGGTCAGGCCGCCGCCAGCCGCGCCAGCAGCTGCGGCCGCCCGTCGGCGCCGGCACGCAGGATCAGGCCCTCGCCCGACGAGGAACCGGTGCCGACGAGATCGGACAGCACGAACATGTGGGTGACCCAGACCTCGAAGCGCCCGGCCTGGGCCGTGGCCGCGGCCAGCGCCTGGCGCAGCTCGACGATCTGCGTCGCGTAGGTCCGTTCCTCGACGCCGCGCGGCGAGCCGAGCGCGGCCCACGGCTCGGCGCGCCCGAAGGCCAGCGTCGCGGTGTCCAGACAGCGACACCAGGGGCTGGAGCGCACCGCCGCAGGCTGCAGCCCGGCGGCGCGCAGGCGCTCGCCGCTGCGCCGCGCCTGCGCGCGCCCCTCGTCGCTCAGGTTGCGTTGGGTCGCGCAATCGCCGGGCGTGAAGCCGGGCGGGTCGAAGGTGCCGGGCGCCAGCGCGTGGCGCATCGCGAGCACGACCCCACCGCGGCGCAGCAGTGCGAAGGCGTCGTCCGCCGCATGGGCCGGCCGGGCGCAGAGGAAGGACAGCGGGGCGGCCAGGCCCGCGGCCAGCAGGTCGCGTCGTTGCATCGTGGGTTCAGCCCTTGAGCAGCTTGGCCTCGGCCAGCGCCAGGGGCTCGGGCAGTCCGGAAAGAACCAGCGTATCGCCTGCGGCCAAGACCATGCCGTCGTCGGGTTTCATCACCGCGCCCGAGGCGCGCCGCACCGAGGCCACGCCGATGCCCATCGCGTGCAGCGCCTGGTCGCCCAGCGACTCGCCCAGGCAGGCGGCCGCCGGCGGCAGCGTCAGGCTGGTCAGGCGCGCCTGGTGGCGCTCCTCCAGCGAGTCGTCGTCGGCGCCGTGAAAGTAGCCGCGCAGCAGGCCGTAGCGCGCCTCGCGCGCCTCCTGCGCGACGCGCAGCACGCGCCGCATCGGCACGCC
>CAZQPN010000195.1:0-5851 GCA_964595215.1 uncultured Rubrivivax sp.
CTGGGTGCGCGCGCTCAAGGGCCACGAGGTCGATCCGGCGGCGCTGCAGTTCAAGACCGGGGACGCGCTGCTGGCGGTGTTTCCGTGCCGCAGCATCGACCCGCTGATCGTCTTCGGCAGCAACGGCCGTGTCTACAGCGTGGCGGTGTCGGCGCTGCCCGGCGGCCGCGGCGACGGCGCGCCGATCACGACGCTGATCGAGCTCGAGTCCGGCACCCAGCCGCTGCATTACCTCGCCGACGCGCCGTCACGGCGGCTGGTGCTGGCCGGCAGTGGCGGCTTCGGGCTGGTCGCGCAGGTGGCGGACCTCGTCGGCCGTCAGCGCGGCGGCAAGACCTTCCTGACGCTCGAGGACGGCGAGACGCCGCTGGCGCCGGCGCCGATCCCGGACGCCGATCCGGCCGACGCGCAGATGGCCTGCCTGTCGAGCGGGGGACGGCTGCTCGTGTTCGCCGTCGACGAGCTCAAGCACCAGCCCAAGGGCGGGCGCGGGCTGACGCTGATGGACCTGGACGCCAGGGAGCGCCTGATGGACGTCGCCGTCTTCGGCACCGCGCTGCAGGTACATGGCAGCGGGCGCGGCGGCCGCACCAAGGAACTGCTGCTGAAGGGGACGGCGCTGGCGGTGCATGTCGGCAAGCGCGCGCGCAAGGGGCGCGCGGTCGACGGGCTGAAGCCGGCGCGCCTGCAGCCAGCCGGCTGAAGCAGCGCCTGCCGCCCGCCGGGTGACGGCGGGCAGCGGGCGGCCCCGGCTGTCAGGGCGCGGCGGTCCGGCGCAGCGACAGCGCGCCGTCGAGGAAGCCGTGCCGTTCGCCCGCCCACCAGCGGGCCAGTTCGTCCAGCCGCGCGGCGTCCAGCTGCTCGGGCCGCAGGTCGAACTCGGTCGTCTCCAGCCCGTCGAGGTTGCGCGCGCGAAAGTGCAGCAGCCGCTGCGCATGCCGGCACTCGACGCGCAGGCCGACCTCGACCACGGCGTCGAAGGCGTAGGCGATGCAGCGCAACTTCTGCGAGGTCTCGTCGCGCACCTCCTCGCGGTCGACGTAGGGCACGCCGGCCTGCATCAGCCGGCGCTCCAGGCGCTCGGTCTCGTTGACGAAGTCCTTGCGCAGGCGCACACCGGCGTGGCCACGCACGCGGCAACCCAGGTGCAGGTGGTCGACGACCTCGATGTCCAGCGCGCGCCCGAGCCGGGAGTCGCTTCTGAAGTCGACGCGCGGATGGCCGTCGAGCACGCAGGCGCGATCGAACTCGTAGCGCACCGGCGCCGCCGGCTGGATGAGCTGCAGGTGTTCGGCCAGTTCACGCAGGCACTGGCGCAGCGCACGCGCGGCGCCGTCGACCGCCTGCACGGCGTCCAGCTGCAACTGCTGGTGGCTGTCCTGGCGCGAGCGCGCTTCGTCGGCCTGGCGTCGCAGGTCGTCCAGAAATCCCATCGGCGTGTGTCGGTGGTGGTGATCGACGCGTCGCAGGATAACGCCAGGCCGCGATCGTCGCCTCTGTGCGTCAGCGCAGGCGCAGCACCGGCACCGCCGCCAATGTCACGATGCCGAACGCCATCAGGCTCCAGAACTCGTAGGGCAGGCCGACCAGATCGACCTTGGCCTCGGCGCACGAGGCCATGGCCATGAAGACCTCCGGGAAGCGACCGTCCAGTCCGGTCGCGGCCATGATGCGGTCGGCCAGTGTGAGGTCGCAGCTCTCGCTGCCGGCGGCGATGAAGTGCTGCCACAGCGCCGATGCCACGCCGCTCAGCGCCAGCGCCATCACCAGCAGTGCACCGCCGGTCGGCCACAGCAAGCCGAGCAGTGCGGCCGCCGCGATGGCGACGAAGATCAGCCGCTGCAGCACGCACCAGGGGCAGGGCTGCATGTCCCAGGCGTGCTGGGTGAACAGCGCCGCGCCGACGACCGTCAACGAGAACAGCGCGATCGCCGCCAGCCACGCGCGGCGCACCGCCGGGGCACGCGCGCTCACTTGAGCTCGGCGATCAGCTCGATCTCGACGCAGGCGCCGAGCGGGATCTGCGCCACGCCGAAGGCGCTGCGCGCGTGCGCGCCGACCTCGGCGCCGAACACCTCGACGAGCAGTTCGGAGCAGCCGTTGGTCACCAGGTGCTGCTCGGTGAAGGTCGGCACGCTGTTGACCAGGCTCATCACCTTGACGATGCGCGCGACGCGCTCGAGGTCGCCGGTGGCCGCCTGCAACGTGCCCAGCAGGTCGATCGCGATGGCGCGTGCCGCGGCCTTGCCCTCGGCGGTGTCGATGCCTGCGCCGAGCTGACCCGTCCAGGGCTTGCCGTCCTTGCGGGCGATGTGACCGGACAGGAAGACGAGCTTGCCGGTCTGCACGAAGGGCACGTAGGCGGCGGCGGGGACGGCCACGGCAGGCAGCGTGATGCCGAGGGCTTGCAGTCGGGAGGCGACGGACATGGTGTGGGACGGCGGGTGGCGGTGGGCGGCACGGGGGCCGAAACGGGCGGCTGGGCGGACGCGCCGGCGCTCGGGCATCGCCGGCGCCGCAGGCCGTCGTCACCCGGCGGGACCTCCACCGGGGGCGACCGCCAGAGGGATCGGCGCGCCTCGCGAGCGATCCTACACTGCGCCGCCATGCATCGCGGCAGCCCGCGCTCTGAAGTCGTCGCCGGGCCGTCCCAAGACGACTTGTCCCCCGCGGGGGGCGGGGCGGGCGCAGCCCGACCCTGGGGGCGCTCTGAAGTCGTCGCCGGGCCGTCCCGAGACGGCTTGACCCCCGCGGCGGTCGGCGGGTGGCCGCTGGCGCTGTGGGGCGTCTGCTGGCTGGCCGGCGTGGCCCTGCAGTTGCAGCAGGCCACGACCTGGTCCGCGACAGGCTACGGGGTACTGGCGGCAGGGGCCGTCGGGCTGGCCTCGATCGGGGCGTGGCGTGGCCGGCGAACCCGGCCGGCCGGCACCGCGATGCTGGCGCTGGCGCTGGTGGCGCTGGCCTTCTCGACCACCGGGCTGCGCGCCCTGCTGCAGCTGTCGGACGCGCTGCCACCCGCACTCGAGGGGCGCGACCTCGTGCTCACCGGCGTGATCGCCACGCTGCCGCGCCACGGCCCGGCGGGGATGCGCTTCGAATTCGACGTCGAGCAGGCGCAGCTGGACGGCGCTCCGGTGGCCGTGCCGCGTCGGGTCTCGCTCGGCTGGTGGCGCGACGTTGACGAGGTGGACACCGCGACCCGCGCCGGCGCGCCGCCGCCGGTGCAGGCCGAGCCGCGCGCGGGGGATCGCTGGCGGCTCGCCGTGCGGCTGCGTCGTCCGCATGGGGCCATGAACCCGCATGGCTTCGATTTCGAGCTCTGGCTGTTCGAGCGCGGCGTGCGCGCCACGGGCACCGTGCGGGCGCTCGGGCACGATGACGCGGTCGCGCTCGGCCCGGCGGCAGGCTACCCGGTCGCACGGCTGCGCCAGCAGGTGCGCGACCGGATCGCGGCGCAGGTCGGCGACGCGCGCGCGGCCGGCGTCGTCGCCGCGCTCGCGGTCGGCGACCAGGGGGCGGTCGCCCGCGATGACTGGACGCTCTTCCGCGCCACCGGGGTGATCCACCTGATGGCGATCAGCGGGCTGCACGTGACGATGTTCGCCTGGCTGGCGGCGGCCATCGTCGGGTGGCTGTGGCGCCGCTCGCCGGCGCTGACGCTGCGCCTGCCGGCCCCACAGGCGGCGCGCTGGGGCGGCCTGGCGCTGGCCGCCGGCTACGCGCTGCTGGCGGGCTGGGGCGTGCCGGCGCAGCGCACGCTGGCGATGCTGGCGGTCGTCGTCGGTCTGCAGTCGCTCGGTCGCCGCTGGCCGGCCGGCTGGGTGCTGCTGGCAGCCGCCGTGGCGGTCACGCTGGGCGATCCCTGGGCGTTGCTGCAGCCGGGCTTCTGGCTGTCGTTCGTCGCCGTCGGCCTGCTGATGGGCGCGCAGCCGCCGGGCCTCGTGGACCGGCCACTGGTTGCGGCCCCGTCTCGCGCGGCCACCACGCGCCTGGCCACCGCGCTGCGCAACGGCCTGCGCACGCAGTGGGTGGCGACGCTCGGTCTGACACCGCTGACGCTGATCCTGTTCCAGCAGGTGTCGGTCGTCGGCTTCCTGGCCAACCTGGTCGCGATCCCGCTCGTGACGCTGGTGATCACGCCGCTGGCGCTGGCCGGCGCCGTCTGGCCGCCGCTGTGGTCGGCGGCGGCGGCCGCGGTGCAGGCGCTGGCCTGGGGGCTGGCACCGATGGCGGGCTGGCCGTGGGCGGTCTGGACCGCCGCCGCCGCGCCGGCCTGGGCGGTGCCGGCCGGCCTGCTGGGCGGCGCGCTGGCGGTGCTGCCGTTGCCATGGCGCGTGCGCGCCCGGGCGCTGACGCTGTTGCTGCCGCTGCTGTGGCCGCCGCCGGCGCCGCCGCAGACCGGGCGCATCGAGCTCGTCGCCGTCGACGTCGGGCAGGGCACGGCGGTGTTGTTGCGTACGCGCCGGCACCTGCTGGTGTACGACGCCGGGCCGGCCTACGGACCTGGCAGCGATGCCGGCGAGCGCGTGCTGCTGCCGCTGCTGCGCGCGCGCGGCGAGCGGCGCGTGGACCGGCTCGTGCTCAGCCACTCCGACACCGACCACGTCGGCGGCGCGGACGCGCTGCTGTCGCATGGGGGCGTGCGGGAGGTGACCAGCACGCTGGCGCCCGCGCACCCGCTGCGCCGCGCCGGCGTGCCGCACGTCGCCTGCGCCGCCGGCCAGCGGTGGGAGTGGGACGGAGTGCGCTTCGAGGTGCTGCACCCGACGCCGGGTGCCGTGCCCGACAACCCGCTTGCTGCCGGCGCCCGCGTGCCGCGCCCGAACGCGCTGAGCTGCGTGCTGCGGGTGCAGGACGCGCAGGGTGCGTCGGTGCTGCTGACGGGCGACATCGAGGCGGCGCAGGAGGTCTCGCTCGCCCTCGGCGACGCCCCGGTGCTGCGCAGCATGGTGCTGATGGTGCCGCACCACGGGTCGCGCACGTCATCGACGCCGGCCTTCCTGGACGCGGTGGCGCCGCGCATCGCCTTCGTGCAGGCTGCGTACCGAAGCCGCTTCGGACATCCGGCGCCCGACGTGCTCGCGCGCTACGACGCGCGCGCCATCCGCGTCGTCCGAAGCGACCGTTGCGGGGCCTGGACCTGGCGCGGCGACGGCCCGGGCGCTTGCGAGCGAGAGCAGCGCCGGCGCTACTGGCATCATCGCGACTGACCGCTCGCCGTGGCCCGGTCCTTGCATCCCGCAGGGCCAGCCCCGCTCGCAGGAGAGTCCCTTGTCGATCCACGTCGCGCTCAACCACGTCACGCACTACCGATACGACCGCCCGGTTCATCTGTCGCCGCAGATCGTGCGGCTGCGTCCGGCCCCGCACTGCCGCACGACGATCCTGAGCTATTCGCTGCGCGTCGAGCCTGCCGAGCACTTCATCAACTGGCAGCAGGACCCGTTCGCCAACCACCTCGCGCGGCTCGTGTTCCCGGCCAAGACGACCGAGTTCAAGGTCACGGTCGACCTCGTCGCCGAGATGGCGGTCTACAACCCGTTCGACTTCTTCCTCGAGCCGGCGGCCGAGACCTTCCCCTTCGCCTACGAGCCCGAGGTCGCGTACGACCTCGCCCCCTACCTGGCGAAGGGGCCGCTGACGCCGCGCTTCAAGGACTTCGTCGACAGCGTGCCGCGCAGCGAGCAGCGCACGATCGACTTCCTCGTCGGTTTGAACCAGCGGCTGCAGCGCGAGATCCGCTACCTGATCCGCATGGAGCCCGGCGTGCAGACGCCGGAGCACACGCTCGAGACGGCCGCCGGGTCGTGCCGCGACACCGGCTGGCTGCTGGTGCAGGTGCTGCGCCACC
>CAZQPN010000196.1:0-5806 GCA_964595215.1 uncultured Rubrivivax sp.
GTCGAAGGCGATCTGGTTGGCGGCGAAGGGGGCATAGGCCTGGTCGTAGACGCGGTCCAGCGTCGGCGACATGACGAAGAAGGTCAGGAACAGGCTGAGGCCGATCAGCACCTGGTTCGGCGGCGCGGCCGGCGTGCCCAGCGCCTGGCGCAGCAGCGACAGCACGATGATGATGCGCGTGAAGCCCGTCATCAGCAGCAGCAGCGCCGGCAGGAAGGACAGCGCCGTGAAGAACAGCAGGGTCTGGATCGGCACCGAGTAGCTGGTGCCGCCGGCGCCCTCGGCGACGACGATCGGGAGGCTGCTGCCGGATTGGGCTAAAGCGGCCTGCGCGAAAGCCGAAAGTGCCGACAGTGCGAGGGCCGGCCGCGCCAGCCGGCGCGCGAGGCCGGCGAACGCCGCACGCCGCGTGGGCTCAGCGCGCATCGCCGGCTCCGGCGCCGTCGCGCAGCCGGTGCAGCAGCTGGGCGAAGGCGGTCTGCGGCGTCGTCGCCGGCGGCGCGACCCCGGGCTGCGGCAGCATCGTGTGCAAGGTGCGGATGCCGTGCGGCGTGACGCCCAGCACCAGCCAGACGCGGTCGTCGCCGGTGCCGACCTCCACCGTCACCACGCGCTGCGTGTTCGACAGCGGCATCTGGCTGATCGTGCGCATCGGCCCGGCCGCCAGCGACGCGCCCACCGGGCTGCGCCGCACGAGCCAGAGCACGAGCGGGATCATCGCCACCACGGCGGCGAACCACAGCAGCGGCGTCAGCGCCGAATCCATCGTCTGGTCTTCCTTCGAGTGCCGGGAGCCGGTAGGGACGCAGCGATCCGGTTCAGGTCTTGGACAGGCGGCGCATGCGCTCGCTGGGCGTGACGATGTCGGTCAGCCGGATGCCGAACTTGTCGTTGACCACCACGACCTCGCCCTGTGCGATCAGGAACCCGTTGACCAGCACGTCCATCGGCTCGCCGGCCATCGCGTCGAGCTCCACCACCGAGCCCTGGGCGAGCTGCAGGATGTGCTTGATCGGGATGCGCGTGCGGCCGAGCTCCACCGTCAGCTGGACGGGGATGTCCAGGATCATGTTGATGTCGTTGCCCGCGCCGCCCGGCCCGGTGGGCGAGAAGTTGGTGAAGGCAGCCGGCGCCACCGTCTCGGCCGGCGCGGCGACCTCCGTTGCCGGGGCGTCCGAGCCCTTGGTCTCGGCCAGGGCCGCCGCCCATTCGGCGGCCATGCGGTCTTCCTCGCTCATGTCTTTGGTGTCCTGTTTCGGTTCAGCAGCCATCGCCCGACTCCCCCAGCCAGCCGACGCCCTGGCCCGTCGTCAGCAGTTGATCGACCTTGATCGAGTAGCGGCCGCCCGAGGTGCCATAGTGGCAGTCGCAGATCGGCACGCCGTCCACCTTGGCCTGGATGACCGGCTCGAGGTCGAGCTCTATGAAGTCGCCCGGCTTGAACGACAGCAGCTGTTCGACGGTCGCCGGCGCGTGTGCCAGCTCGGCCACCAGCTCCACCTCGGCGGCCTGGATCTGGGTCTGCAGCAGCTTGATCCAGCGCCGGTCGGGCTCCGACGAGTCGCCCTGGATGGTCGAGTAGAGAACGTCGCGGATCGGCTCGAGCGTCGAGTAGGGGATGCAGAAGTGCACCGTGCCCGACGTCTCGCCGATCTCCAGCGTGAAGGAGGTCGCGACGACGATCTCGCTCGGCGTGGCGATGTTGGCGAACTGGGGCTGCATCTCCGATCGCTGGTACTCGAGCTCCAGCGGGTAGATGCCCTGCCAGGCCTTGCGGTACTCGGCGGTGATGGTCTCGACCAGGCGCAGGATCACGCGCTGCTCGGTGGGCGAGAAGTCACGGCCCTCGATGCGGGTGTGGAACTTGCCGGCGCCGCCGAACAGGCTGTCGATGACGGCGAACACCAGGTTCGGGTCGCAGACGATGAGCCCCGAGCCGCGCAGCGGCTTGACGGACATGATGTTGAAGTTCGTCGGCACGACGATCTCGCGCAGGAAGGCGCTGAACTTCTGCACCTTGATGCCGCCGATGGCGACCTCGGGCGACCTGCGCACGAGATTGAACAGGCCGATGCGGATGTTGCGGGCGAAGCGTTCGTTGATGACCTCCATCGTCGGCATGCGGCCGCGGACGATGCGCTCCTGGCTGGCGATGTCGTAGTCGCGGATGCCGCCGGCGACCGGCTCTTCCTCCTCGAGCTTCTGGCTCTCGCCGGTGATGCCCTGCAGCAGGGCGTCCACCTCGTCCTGGGACAGGATCTGCTGGTTCATCGCTCGGTCCGGATGGCGTCGGGCGGCGTCACTGGACGATGAAGGTCGAGAAGTAGACCGCTGTCACCGGCAGCTCGGGCGTGGCGCTGCGCTTGGGCCTGGCCCCGCCGTCGTCGCTGGCCTGCGTTCCGGTCGCTTCGTCGGGCACCGTCATGCCCATGCCGCGCGCGGCATCGCGTCGGATGGCCTGCGCCAGGCGCTCCTTGCCGTCGCGCTCCATCAGCTCGCGCGCCGTCTTGTGCGCCAGCGTCATCAGGATGTTGTTGCGGATCGCCGGCATGAAGGCCTTGATCGAATCGGCTACCTTGGGGTCGGCGAGCTCCAGCGTGACCGCGATCTGAGCGTAGCGGTCGGCGTCGCGGTCCGCGAGGTTGACCGTGAAGGCGTCCAGCGGCACGTAGGCGGGCGCCTGCTTGGCGTCCAGTGGTTGCGTCTGCGCGGTCGGCTTGCCCGACTCGGCCTCGTCGTCCTGCGCGTCATGGCCGGACTTGGACTTGAGCAGCAGCAGGGCACCGACGGCGGCCAGGGCCAGTGCCACGACCGCCACCCCGACGATCAGGATCAGCTTCTTCTTGCCCTTGCCCGCGGCGGGGGCGGCACCTGCTTCGGCGGCGATGGTCGACATGCGTTCTCCTGTTCTGACCCGGGCCCGTCGGCCGTCATCGCCTGCCGTCGCATCGCGCGCCGGGCAGGCGCCTGATCGACCGGCCACGGTGTCGGGGGCTGCGGACCATTATTCGGAGCGGCCCCGCCGCCGATGGGGCGAAAAGGGGGTGCTTTGCCGTCCTGCTGGCGAGGGCGCGAAAGGCCACCGCCGGGTCTGACCGCGCGCTCGCCGCCACGCCGGTCGGGGCCGGGCGGGGGGGTGGCGTCAGGCGTAGAGGTCGAGCAGGCCGCGTGCTGCCCGTGGCGCCGGCGCGGTGCCCGGCCGGGCTGGGTCGTCCGCGCCGGCGCCATGGCCGACCGTGCCAGAGCCCCGCGTGTCGGCCGGAGCCTCCTGGTCGCCTTGCCGACCGTCGGGCGGGGCGTCGAAGACGCCGCCGCCGGCGAGCGTCAATCCGCTGTCGCGCAGGGCGCCGGCGAGGGTCGGCAGTGCCTGCTCGAGCACGCTGCGCGTCGGTGCCTGGTCGGCCACCAGGTCGACGCGCGCCTGGCTGCCGTCGACGCTGATGCGAACGCCGATCGGGCCGAGCTCGGCCGGGTTGAGCTGCAGACGGGCCTCGCGCGTGCCCTCGCGCAGCATGACGACGACGCGTGCGGCCAGCGCCGGGCCGAACGCGGGGCTGTGGACAGGGGTCGGCAGCGTGTCGTCCGGCGGCATCGCGCCGCGTGCCGCACCATCGTGCGTCACCGGGATCGATGGTGTGCCCGGCGCGGCCGTGGAGGGTCCGCTGCCGAGGGTCGTGACCGCGACTGCGCCGTCGGCCGCGGCGTTTGCCCCGGCATGGCGGGGGGCAGCGCCGCTCGCCGCTTCCGTCCCGGCCACGGGTGCATCGCGTCGGTCGGCGGCGAGGTGGGCACCGTCGGCTCGGACCGCAGCGGGGTCCCGGCCGTGGACGGCCTGGCCCTCTCGGGAAAGGTCTGCCTTGCCGGGGTCGTCGTCCGGGCCCATCGCCGCCGGCTGACGACCGCCGGGCGCGTCGCCGCGCAGGCCCGGCAGCGCGCCGCGGCGGTTCGTCGCGCGCGCGCCGGCGGCGTCCGTGGCGTCGCCCCCGGCCAGGCCATCGGCGGTGTCGATCACAGCGGCCGAGCCCGCCGCGTTCGGCAGGCCTGGCGCGGTGTCGGACCCGTCATCGCGGCGCGCGGATGACGCGCTGGTCGACGCGTCGTTCGTCTCGTCGAATTCGCTGTCGCTCGCGTCGGTGCGCGCCGCGTCGTCGCTGCGCGTCTGTGTCGGCGATGGCGCGGACGTCGTCGGGCCGGACTGCGGACGCGACGGCGGGCTGCCCGGTGATGCCGCGTCGGTCCGTCGGCCTGGCGGGGCCTTGGCGGGGCTGCGCGCCTGGTCGAGCCATTGGTCGAAAGCGGCCGTCTCGGGTGGCCGCCCGGCAGCGGGCGGGCCCGGCGGTCGTGCAGCGATCGCCGGGGCCGGTGGCGGGGTGGGTGGCAGCGGAGAGGGTGTCATCGGTGGCGGGGCGGGATGGGGCCGTCTGGTCAGCAGCTGCGAACCGGATGGAGGTCGCGGCCCGCCCAGGCGATGCGCTGGGCGGCCTCGTCGGTCTGGCGCTGTGCGATGCGGTCGGTCCGCAGTTGCAGCGCGGCCAGGCGGCGCTCGGTCAGCTTGCGGACGGCCGCGACGCGCAACTCGGCGGCCTGCAGCCGGGCGCGCGCCTGTGCGCTGCGCTCCGCGTGCTGGCGGCAGACCTGGTCCTGTTGCCGGCGCGCCTGCTCGAGCCGCTGCACGAAGTCGTGCACGCAGTGCAGCATGGTCGGCGTCCCCGACTGGCCCGGCCGGGCGCCCCAGCGCGCGTCATAGTCCATGCCGTAGCGCGCCAGCATCTCGGCCTGGCGGCGCGCGCCTTCCTCGGCCGCTTCGGCGCGCCGCATCACGGCGAGCGCGGCATCACGCTCGCGCTCGGCGTGCTCGAGCACGGCATGCAGCGACTTCAGGTCCGGGGGCAGGTGAGCGTTCATGCGGGGGACGTCCGGGGTTGTGTTCGTGTGCCGTCTGCGGCTTCGGCTGCGGCGGGGCTGCCGTTCATTCGGCGACGGCCGCGCGCAGCTGACGCAGGCTGTCGGTGAGCCCGGCGCGCTCGTGCATGTCCTGCTGCAGCAATGCGGTCATGCGTGGCAGCAGCCGCACGGCGAGGTCGAGCTCGGCATCGTGTCCGGGGGCATAGGCGCCGAGCTGGATCATGTCGCGCGCCTTGTTGTGGCGCGACAGCAGCTGGCGCAGCCGGCGCGCCGCGCCGACGTGCTCGCGCGGCGCCACCGAACCCATCACGCGCGAGACCGAGCGTTCGATGTCGATCGCCGGGTAGTGGCCGGACTCGGCCAGTTCGCGCGACAGCACGACGTGCCCGTCGAGGATGCCGCGTGCCGCGTCCGCGATCGGATCCTGCGGGTCGTCGCCCTCGGTCAGCACGGTGTAGAAGGCGGTGATCGAGCCCTGGCCGTGCAGGCCGTTGCCGCTGCGCTCGACGAGTGCCGGCAGCTTGGCGAACACGCTCGGCGGGTAGCCTTTGGTGACCGGTGGCTCGCCGATCGCCAGCGCGATCTCGCGCTGCGCCATCGCGTAGCGCGTCAGGCTGTCCATCAGCAGCAGCACGTGCCGGCCGCGGTCGCGGAAATGCTCGGCGATCGCCGTCGCGTAACCGGCGCCCTGCAGCCGCACCAGCGGCGGTGCATCGGCTGGCGCGGCGACGACGACGCTGCGTGCGCGGCCGTCCTCACCGAGGATGTCCTCGATGAATTCCTTCACCTCGCGCCCGCGCTCGCCGATCAGTCCGACGACGATGACGTCGGCCTGGGTGTAGCGCGCCATCATGCCCAGCAGCACCGATTTGCCGACGCCGGTGCCAGCGAACAGCCCGAG
>CAZQPN010000197.1:0-5801 GCA_964595215.1 uncultured Rubrivivax sp.
TGGTCTTGTTGGCGTAGAAGCTGAACACCGTGGCGTCGCTGGCCAGCGCGCCGACCAGCGCACCGCCGCAGGTCGTCGGCAGCGCGTGCGCCGCGTCCTCGACCACCTTCAGGCCGTGGCGCGCGGCGATCGCCAGCAGCACCGGCATGTCGGCCGCCAGCCCGGCGAAGTGCACCGGCACGATGGCCCGGGTGTGCGGCGTGATCGCCGCCTCGACGGCAGCCGGGTCGATGTTCAGCGTCGCCGGGTCGATGTCGACCAGCCGCACGTCGGCGCCGAGGTAGCGCACGACCTCGGCGGTGGCGGTGAAGGTGTGGGTGGTGGTGATCACCTCGTCGCCGGGGCCGATGCCCAGCGCCTCCAGCGCCAGGTGCAGCCCGGCGGTGGCCGAGTTGACGGCGACGGCGTGCAGCGGCTCGTCCGCCGCCGCGCCGAGGAAGGCCGCGAAGTCCTGCTCGAAGCGCCGCGCTTTCGGGCCGGTCGTGATCCAGCCCGAGCGCAGCGCGTCGACGACCTCGGCGATTTCCTCCTCGCCGATGTCGGGCAGCGCGAAGGGCAGGAAGGGCGGATCGGTGTCGGCGGTCATCGGCGGTCGGTGGGTTTTTCGATCCAGGCCAGCACATGGGTGCGCAACGGCGGCAGCGCGTGCAGGAGCCGCCACAGGCCAGGGTGCAGCCGCACGACCGCGCGCGCCAGCGGCGGCGCCAGCGTCACTCGGCGGGCGTCGATCGCGGCGCCGGGGAACAGCGCCCGCATCCGCGCCAGCGGCACGCCGCGCACGTCCGGGTTGCGTGGATTGTCCCAGGTGAAGTCGTACCAGATCACCGCCCCGCCCGGACGCAGCCAGCGCCACATGCGCTCGGCCAGACGCTGCTGGAAGGCGTCGTCGAGCAGCGAGCTGAAGACGGTGGACTGCAGCACGAGGTCGAAAGACGCGTCGGGCAGCGCCAGCTGCAACGCGTCGCCCGCGTGCAGCGCGATGGCCGCCGGCAGCCGCGCACGCGCGGCGGCCGCGCGCGCCGGCAGCAGCTCGTTGGCGACCAGCCGCGCCGGGTCGAAACCCAGCTTCACCAGCTCCAGAAGGTTGTCGCCGTGGCCGCAGCCGATCTCGAGCAGGTCGAGCGCCGCCAGCGGCCCCGGCCGATGGCGCGCCAGCAGCGCGAGCAGCGCGCGCTGGCGCGCCTGCCGCTCCTGCCAGACCTCGGGGCGGCGCGGGTCGTAGCGGTCGGCCGCGCCGCGCCGGGCGTAGCGCTCGGCGACCGCGCGCGCTTCGTCGTGCGGACCGGGATTCGTCGCCGTCATCGCGTCAACCCGCCGAAGCGCGCGCGGCCGCGGCCGTGGCGTCGGGCGTCCCAATGGCCGGCCAGGCTGCCGATGCCGTAGGCGATCTGCTGCGCGGCGATGACGACCGGCAGCCGCGGCAGCCAGCGCCACGACGACCCGGCCGCGACCGCCACCGACAGGCCGGCGACGACCGCCGCGTACGACGCTGCCACGGCGGTCAGCGGCCACGCCCCCTGCCCGGCCACGGCCCACAGCGCCGCGCCGGCCAGCGCGACGACGAGCAGTGCCGGCGCATGGTGGCGCCAGGCCGCCGCCCGCCCGTGCGTGCGCATCACGAAGGGCTTCCAGTAGCCGTACTGCAGCCACTGCCGCCACAGCGCCGCCAGCGAATCGCGCGGCGCGTAGACCGAGTGGATCGCCGCGCTCTGCCAGACACGGCCGCCGCCGCGCACGATGCGCAGGTTGTGCTCGTCGTCCTGGTTGCGCACCAGGGCCTCGTCGAAGCCGCCGAAGCGCTCGAAGCTCGCGCGCGGCCAGCAGCCGAGGTAGACGGTGTCGACCTCGCCCTCGTAGGCGAGGTCGCGCGAGCGCGCGCCGCCCGCCACCCAGCGCGACTGGAAGGCCGCCGCGATCGCCGCCGCCCAGCCGCCCTCGCCCTCGGCGCGCCAGGGGCCGCCGACGTTGTCGGCGCCGCTGCGGGCCAGCGCCGCCAGGCACTGGGCGACGTAGTCCGGCGCGTAGCGCGTGTGCACGTCCATGCGCACCAGCACCTCGCCGGCCGCCGCTGCGAGCGCGCGGTTGAGCCCGGTCGAGACGATGCGCCCGGGGTTGTCGACCAGTCGCAGGCGCGGCTCGGCGGCGGCCAGCCGGGCCAGCGCCTCGCGCGTGCCGTCGTCGCTGGCGCCGTCGGCGACGATCAGCTCCAGGCGCCAGCCCGGCGGCAGCGCCTGGCCGAGCGCGTCGGCGCAGAAGGCCTCGACGAAGCGCCGCTCGTTGCGGCAGGGCACGATGACGGACACGAGGCGCTGGGTCATGCTCGATCGCGCCGTCAGGCCAGCGCCCGATAGAGGGCCGCCATGCGGTCCATCTGCGCGGCGCGCGACGCCTGCGCCTCGACCACCGCCCGGTTGCGCCGGCCCTGCACGGCCGCGGCCACCGGGTCGTCGACGAGTCGCTGCAGCGCCTGCGCCAGCGCCGCCGCGTCGTCGACCGGCACCAGCGCCTCTGGCGCGAGCCACTGGCGGTTCGCCGGCAGGTCGCTGGCGAGCACCGGCAGCCCGCAGGCCATCGACTCGAGCACCGACACCGAGGTGGCGTCGCTCGCCGGCACGCTGACCGACACCCGGCAGCGCTGCAGGATCTCGCGCATCGCGGCTTCGTCGACGCGGCCGACGAAGCGCGCGGCGTCGCCCAGGCCGAGCGCCGCGGCCTGCGCCTGCAGCGCGTCGCCGTCGGGGCCACCGCCCAGCAGGTGCAGCCGCGCGCCGGCGTCCGGCCGCGCCGCACGCAGCCGGGCGACGGCGTCGAGCACGACGGCGATGCGGTAGTTGGGCTCCCAGTGGCGCAGGCTGGCGATCTCGAAGCCCGGCGCGGCCTCTCCGGGCACGAAGAAGCCGGTGTCCGCGCCCCACAGCACCTCCTCGCAGCGCGCCGACGGCCGGTAGGCGGCGATGGCGTCGAGCACGTCGCGCGCGTCGGCCGTCACCAGCGTCGCCCGACGCAGCGACCACGCGACGACCGCCCGCATCAGGCGCCCGCGCGGCCCCCGCTCGCGCGGCGTGACGAGGATGTCCGACCCCCAGGCCGTCAGCACCACCGGCGCCGGCACGGCACCGCGGCAGGCGGCGGCCCACAGGCCGTAGGAGGTCACGTAGTGGCCGTGGACCCACTGCGGCTGCAGCCGCCGCGCCAGCGCACGCACCGCGGGCAGCGCGGCGAACCAGCCCAGGCCATCGCCGCCGGGCCGCAGCGCGACCACCTCGCGCGCGCCGGGCAGGTCGGCCGGCCGGCGCGTGCCGACCACGCAGTCGAAGCCGCGCTCGGCCATCGCCTGCACCCAGCGCCGCAGGTGCACGCTGGTGGCGTCGCCGAAGATCAGCAGCGGGCCGGCCCTGACGTCGGCGCTCACATCGTTGTTCACGCCGTCGTTCAGGCCGCCCGTCACGCCGTCCCTCGCGCCGTCACCCGCGTGGTCCGCCGCATTGTTTGTCCCGCCGGGCCCGGCCGCCATCGTCAGGCGCCGCCGCCCGACATCGACGCCAGCCAGGCCTCGTAGGCGGCGACGCGCGCCGGGTCGACCGCCCCGCCCTGCGCCTGCAGCCAGGCGCGGTCGCGCTCGCGCGTGTCGCCGACGACGCGCGCCGGCTGGCCGCCGACGATCGCGAAGTCGGGCACCTCGCCGCGCACGTGGCTGTAGGCCTGCACCAGCACGCCGCGCCCGATGCGCGCGCCGGGCGCGATCACGCTGTGCGGGCCGACGAAGGACCAGTCGCCGATGCTCACCGCGCCGCGCACCATGCCCACAGGGGCGGCATCGGCCCAGTAGGCCTCGCGCATCAGGCGCAGCGCGCGGTGGCTGGAGTGCGTCAGCACGCTGACGTGGTTCGTGATCTGGCAGCCGTCGCCGATCGTCAGGCCGGCGCTGGCATCCAGGTGGTTGAAGTGGCCGATGAAGACGTGGTCGCCCAGCCGCAGGCCGGCCCGGCCGTCGATGCAAGTGTGCGTGCTGATGCGCGAATGCGGCCGCCAGCGGCCGTCGCCGCTGCGCTGCCCGTAGACCATTCGCGGCGCGGCCAGGCGGGCCCAGAGCGCGACGAGTCGGTGCGTGATGCGCGTCATGCCGGTGCCGATTGTGGCGTCGGCGCGCCCTGCCACAGCGCGCGCCAGCCCCAGCCCTGGTCGCGCAGGAAACCGTGCAGCGCGACCGCGATGGCCACCCCGAAGCCGGTCGACGTCGCCAGCGCCGCGCCCGCCGTGCCCCAGGCCGGGATCGCCGGCAGCGCGACGGCCAGCGTCCACAGCAGCGACCCGCCGGCGACCCGCACCGCCCACTGCGGGCGGCCCAGCAGGTTGGTGTGGAAGGCCGACAGCCCGGACGCCGCGGCGTACAGTGCGACGCCGGGCAGCAGGATCAGCAGCGGCGTCCGCGCCGCGGCATAGGCCTCGCCCAGCGCCGCCGGCAGCCCCCACCAGGCCAGCGCACCGAGCACCGGCGCGGCCAGCAGCGCGAGCGCCAGCCCGACGCGCACCACGTGCAAGGTCAGCCGCGCCGCGGCCGCGCGGTCGGCGCCGCCGATGCGGTGGTAGGCCGCCACCGTGAAGGCCGACGACAACACCCACAGCAGCTCGGCCACCTGCACCGCCACCGAGTAGACGCCGGCGGCGGCCACGCCCTGCGCACGTTCGACGAGGAACAGCGTCGCGCGCAGGTTCAGCAGGCTGACGAGGTTGGTCAGCCCGACCATGGCGACGAAGCGCCCGTGATGGCGCAGCAGATCCAGCACCGGGGCCGGCCGCGCGCCGGCGGCCGGCCGGTCGGCACGCAAGGCCACGATGGCGGCGCCGGCCCCGACGGCAGCTTTGGCGACCACCCAGGCCACGAGCACCGCCAGCACTGGCGTCGCCGCCGAGGCCGGCCCGGCCATGGACGGCAGCACCGCGATCGCCGCCAGCACCAGCGCCGGCGCCGCCACCGCCGGCGCGTTCAACGCCAGCAGCCGGCCCTGGCCCAGCCACAGGCCGCCCGTCGTCGGCACCCACAGCAGCAGCGGCGCGGCCAGCGCCAGCAGCCACAGGCGCCCGTAGGGCGTGTCCGGCGCGGCGGCGGACCAGCCCAGCAGCAACAAGCCCAGGCCCAGGCCTAGCGCGGTCGCCAGCCGCAGCAGCCCGCGCAGCAGCGGCCCCGGCGGCGTGCCCGCGTGCGAGACCTCGCGCGCCAGCACGAGGCCGAGGCCCGAGCACAGCGCGAGCAGGCCGGACTCGACGGCGACGAAGAGCGCGAACGCGCCCTGCACCTCGGGCCCGCGGCGCGCGACCGCCACCAGCAGCGCCAGGCCGAGCGCCAGCGTGACCACGCGCGCCCCGCCGTGCAGCAAGGCGCCGCCGGACAGCGTGGGCAGGGTCATCGTGGCGGGCGCGGGGCGGTCGGTCGCAGCCGGCGATTCTCGCCCAGGGCCCGGTCCGTAGAATCGTGCGTTCGGTCCGATGTTCCGGACACGCCGTTCACACCGCCGTTCACGCCGCAAGGTCGGACCCGCCATGCCCCCCCATCCCCACGAGCCGTCCGCGCCCGTCGTCGACGACAACCAGCTCATCGCCGAGCGCCGCGAGAAGCTCGCCGCCATCCGCGCCAAAGGCATCGCCTTCCCGAACGATTTCAGGCCGACGCACCACGCGGCCGACCTGCACCACCGCCACGGCCAGGTGCCCAACGAGGAGCTCGAGCCGCAGGCGGTGAAGGTGGCGGTGGCCGGCCGCATGATGCTCAAGCGCGTGATGGGCAAGGCCTGCTTCGCGAC
>CAZQPN010000198.1:0-5795 GCA_964595215.1 uncultured Rubrivivax sp.
CCGAGAACACCAGGATCAGCAGGATGCCGATCAGGAAGGTCGGCAGCGACACGCCGAGCAGCGAACCCGTCATCGCCAGCTGCGCGCCGACGCGCCCGCGCCGCAGCGCCGCGTAGACGCCCAGCGGCACGCCCACCACGAGCGCGATCACCGCCGCGGCCAGCGACAGCTCCAGCGTGGCCGGGAAGCGCTCGGCGATCAGCGCCGAGACCTTGCGGCCCTGGCGCAGGCTGAGGCCGAACTCGCCCTGCACCGCGTTGCCGACGAAGCGCGCGAACTGCACCGGGAACGGCGCCTCCAGCCCGAGGTCGGCGCGCAGCTGCTCGCGCTGCTCCGGCGTGGCGTCCTGGCCGAGCATGCTGCTGACCGGGTCGCCGACGTACTGGAACAGCATGAAGGCGATGAAGGCCACCGTGAGCATCACGATCACGGCCTGCAGCAGGCGACGGAGGACGAAGGCGAGCATCGATGGTCGGTTGGACGGGTGCGGCCGCGCCGCACGCTGGCCCGCATGCACCGCGTCGGTGCCGACGGGCAAAGCGGCTGATGATGCGCAAAAGGCGTGCCCGGCGCAAAGGGGTAAGCCCCGAGGGCGGATGGACGTTCACCGGCGGCTGGCGGTCGCGTTCCGCGCCCGCCAGCCGTGTCGCCCCCCCACGTATGGACGAAAAAAAGCCGCCCCGGAGGACGGCCTGGCTTCGATCCGACCCGCCCGGAGGCGGGCGCGGGATCAGAAGTTGTGCTTGATGCCGACGTCGTAGCCCGACTTGTCGTCGGCACGCTCGCTGTCGCGGGCGAAGTCGACGTACAGCGTCGTGCGCTTGGACATGTTGTAGTGGTAGCCCAGGCCCATCTGCTTGGACACCGTGGTGTCGTCGGCCTTCAGGTTGCCGAAGGAGGCACGGAACTCGCCGGCACCCATCGGGGCGGTGGCGGTCAGCATCCAGGCCTTGTGCTCGGCGCCGTTCACGGCATCGCCGCGGCCATAGAAGAAGCCAGGCTTGATGAAGCCCATGTTGTACTGGGCGACGATCGACCACATCTTCTCGTCGCCAGCGCCCAGGTCGCGCCCGGTCTTCTCGTAGCCGAAGGCCGCGACGATCGGGCCGCCACGGTAGCCGACGTTGAAGTTGACCGGCTTGCTGTCGAAATTGTTGATGGTGTCGGTCGCCTCGGCGATCTGCGCGCCGAACGAGAAGCCGCCCGCACCGATCGTGTACGTCAGCGAGCTGTCGTTACGCACCTTGGCGATGCCACCCAGGCCGGTGATCAGGCCGTTCGCGGCGATGGTATCCCAGCCCCACGGGTCAGCGATCAGCTGGTTGCCCAGGAAGGACGTGGTGTACTCGCGACCGAGCACGACCTGGCCAAAACCACCTTTCAGGCCCACGAACGAACGGCCGCCCCAGAAACGGTTGTTTTTGCCACCCGCGCCGAGGTTGAAGTTCTGCGACTCGCCGGTATCGGCGTTGAAGCGGTGCTCGATGTTGAACAGGGCCGACATGCCGCCGCCCAGGTCTTCCACGCCACGCAGGCCCACGCGGCTGCCAGAGCCGTTGAACATGCCCTTCTGATCGGTGCCCATCGGCTTGCCGATGGACAGGTCGACCCGGCCGTACAGGGTGACCGACGATTGGGCCGAAGCGACGCCGGCGAACGCGGTCAGCGCGGCCAGGGCGAGCAGAGATTTTTTCATTGCAACTATCTCCTAGGTTGAACAAGAGGGCCCCGATCGACGAGGAACCCCTTCGAGGGGCTGATCGAGCCAACCTCCTCAGCGGAAGTTGTGTGTATTGCACCAGAGGCGCCGCCGGGATGCCAAGCTTTGCCCCCCAAAAGCCCGGCACCTGTTGTCCCGCAACAACGAGCCCCCCGGTGGCGCAGGCCGGCGGGCGCCGGGTATGCTCCGCCAGACCATGGACACCGACCGCCTCCTGATCAGCCTGGACAACGCCCTGCGCACCGTCAGCGGCGCAGTGCACGCCGCCCGCCCCTGCCCGCGTCCGGCCGAGCCCACCGGCGAGCTGACGGAGACCGAGCGGCGCGAGTCGGGCGCCTTGATGCGGGTCAACCACGTCGGTGAGGTCTGCGCCCAGGCGCTGTACCAGGCCCAGGCGCTGACCGCGCGCGACCCGGCGCTGCGCCAGCAGATGGCCGGCGCGGCGCGCGAGGAAGTCGACCACCTCGCCTGGACGCAGCAGCGCCTGGCCGAGCTCGGCGACCGGCCGAGCCTGCTGAACCCGCTGTGGTACGCCGGCGCCTTCGGCATCGGGCTGCTGGCCGGCCGGGCAGGCGACAAGGTCAGCCTGGGCTTCGTCGTCGAGACCGAGCGCCAGGTCGAGGCCCATCTGGCCGGCCACCAGGACCGCCTGCCAGCCGCCGACACGGCGTCGCGCGCCATCGTCGACCAGTTGAAGGCCGACGAGGCGCGCCACGCCGACCACGCGCTGGCCGCCGGCGCGAGGTTGCTGCCGGCGCCTGTGCGCTGGGCGATGCGCGCCGCCGCGCGCGTGATGACGGCGACGGCGCACAGGATCTGACGCCGCCCGGCGGCGGCCGCAGGCGGCCCGTTGCTGCACTTCGCGGAGGTCCGCTGCCTGCAACCGGTCGGCGTTCGTCGGCCGTGCGTGCCAAGGCCGATGGGGACCCTGTCCCTCCATGTCCCCCGGGCCGGGCTGCGCCCGACCCTCCTCCTTTACTTCCGGGACAGGGTCCCCATCGCCCTTGGCCTTCCACCACTGCGGTATTCGACCCTCGAAAACCCGTGCCGTGGTCTGCCGAGGACGGTGGGTGCCCTGGCCTGGAAGTGAAGGAGGAGCCGCCGGTCGAAGACCGGGGGCGGGGGACATGGAGGGCAAGGGCACCCGCCGGCCTCGGCTCGCGCGACCGTGGCACGGGCATTCAGAGCCGACGTTCAATGTCGGCAACGGGCCGAAGACGGCCGTTGGCGCGACAACCCATGCATCTATGCGGCGAATTCAAGGAACAAGACCGCCTCAGCCGTCGACGACCTCGTGGCTGGTGGTGATCTCGGCCGTCCTGCCGAGCATCGCCGTGGCCGAGCAGTAGCGCTCGTGCGACAGCTGGATCGCCCGTGCGACCGCCGGCTCGGGCAGGCTGCGCCCGGTGACGATGAAGTGCATGTGGATCTTGGTGAACACCTTGGGCGCCTCGTCGGCGCGCTCGGATGTCAGCCGGACCTGGCAGCCGCGCACGTCGTGGCGGCCGCGCTTGAGGATCAGCACGACATCGTAGGCGGCGCAGCCGCCGGCGCCGGCCAGCACCGTCTCCATCGGCCGCGGCGCCAGGTTGCGGCCACCGCCGTCGGGGGCGCCGTCCATCGTCAGCAGGTGGCCGCTGCCGGTCTCGGCGACAAAGGCCATGCCGCTCGCCGGCTGCCAGTTGATCGTGCATTCCATGGGCTGTAGGTCCTTCGCGGGAGGAATCCCACCATCATTTTCGACGCCCGACTCTAGGGCCGCGGACGACACGGATATTGCACTGCAACATGAGTGCCGTTAGACTGCCTGCAATGGTGGTCGGAAACGGCCACCCGCCGGTTGTCTCCTCCACCTCCCAACGGTGGATTCGGCCCGAGGCCCCAAGCCTCGGGCCTTTTTTCTGGCCGACGCCGCGCGGGCGGACCGTCGCCGGCCACCGCCTATGATGCCCGGCCGCCGCCGACGCAGCCCTGCGCTCCACCGATGAAGACGCCCCCCGCCCCCGAAGCCCCCGTCAAGACGCCGGCCGCCCGCATCGCCGGCGGCTACCTCAAGCGCATCCTGACGGCGCGCGTGTACGACGTCGCCATCGAGTCGGCGCTCGAGCCGGCGCCCGACCTGTCGCGGCGCATCGGCAACCACGTGCTGCTCAAGCGCGAGGACCAGCAGCCGGTGTTCAGCTTCAAGCTGCGCGGCGCCTACAACAAGATGGTCCACCTGACGGCCGAGCAGCTCGCGCGCGGCGTGATCTGCGCGTCGGCCGGCAACCATGCCCAGGGCGTCGCGCTGGCGGCGCGCAAGCTCGGCTGCAAGGCGGTCATCGTGATGCCGGTCACGACGCCCCAGGTCAAGGTCGACGCCGTGCGCGCGCGCGGCGGCGAGGTCGTGCTGCACGGCGAGAGCTTCACCGACGCCTACCGCCACGCGCTGACGCTGGAGAGCGAGCGCGGGCTGACCTTCGTGCACCCGTTCGACGACCCCGACGTCATCGCCGGCCAGGGCACCGTGGGCATGGAGATCCTGCGCCAGCATCCCGGCCCGATCGACGCCGTCTTCGTCGCCATCGGCGGCGGCGGCCTGATCTCGGGCGTGGCCGCCTACCTGAAGGCGCTGCGCCCGGAGATCCGCGTCATCGGCGTGCAGACGACCGACTCCGACGCCATGGTGCGCTCGGTGCGGCGCGGGCGGCGCGTCGAGATGACCGACGTCGGCCTGTTCTCGGACGGCACCGCGGTCAAGCTGGTGGGCAAGGAGACCTTCCGCCTGACGCGCGCGCTGGTCGACGACTTCGTAGTAGTAGACACCGACGCCGTGTGCGCCGAGATCAAGGACGTGATCCAGGACACGAACAAGTGCAAGGGCCAGACCTTCGTCGCGATCACCTGCGGCGCCAACATGAACTTCGACCGCCTGCGCTTCGTCGCCGAGCGGGCCGAGTTCGGCGAGCAGCGCGAGGCCTTGTTCGCCGTCACGATCCCGGAGGAACGCGGCTCGTTCAAGCGCTTCTGCGAGCTGATCGGCCCGCACGCGGTGACCGAGTTCAACTACCGCATCTCCGACCCGAAGGTCGCGCATGTCTTCGTCGGCATCGCGATCCGCGCGCGCGCCGAGGCCGCGCGCATCGCGCGCCAGTTCGAGCGCCACGGCTTCGCCACCGTCGACCTGACCGGCGACGAGCTGGCCAAGGAGCACATCCGCCACATGGTCGGCGGACGCAGCGAGCTCGCCGCCGACGAGCGCCTCTTCCGCTTCGTCTTTCCCGAGCGGCCCGGCGCGCTGATGCGCTTCCTCGCCGCGATGCACCCGGGCTGGAACATCAGCCTGTTCCACTACCGCAACCAGGGCGCCGACTACGGGCGCATCCTGGTCGGCATCCAGGTGCCGGCGACCGACGACGCCGCCTTCGACGACTTCCTGCAGACGCTCGCCTACCCCTGCACCGAGGAGACGGCCAACCCGGTCTACCGGCTCTTCCTGCGTTGACACGGCGCCGTCGTATGCTCGGATTGCCCCTTCACGCCGAGCCGCACCCCGTCCCGAGCGCGCCCACCCGTCGCACCGCATGCCCACCAGCCGATCGCTGATCGCGCCGAGCGCGAACCCCCTGCTCGAGCGCGCGCTGCGCGAGAAGCTGCAGCGGCGCACCGGCCGCGTCGGCAGCCTCGGCGAGCTCGAGCCGCTGGCGCTTCGACTCGGCCTGATGCAGGGCACGCTCAAGCCGCGCCTGCACGATCCGCAGGCGGTCGTCTTCGCCGCCGACCACGGGTTGGCGGTCGAAGGCGTGGCGGGCGCGGGGCCCGGGACGCAGGAGCGCGTGCAGGCCCTGCTGGCGGGCCGCTGGCCGCTGGCCGTGGTCGCGCGCACGCAGCAGATCGGCCTGAGCGTCGTCGACTGCGGGATGGCGGGCAACCTGTCCGGTCACGACGGACTGCTGATGCGCAAGATCGCGCACGCCACGCGCAACACGCGCGTCGGGGCCGCGATGTCGATCGACCAGGCGCACGCGGCGATGCGCGCCGGCATGGAGATCGGCGACTCGCTGCGCGGCAACATGCTGATCTGCGCCGGCCTGGG
>CAZQPN010000199.1:0-5792 GCA_964595215.1 uncultured Rubrivivax sp.
CTGCACCGTGGTCCTGTGCCCCGAGGGCGCGATCGCCGGCGTCGACGTGCGCGGCGGCGCGCCGGGCACGCGCGAAACCGACCTGCTGCGCCCGGAGAACAGCGTCGAGCACGTGCATGCGGTGCTGCTGACCGGCGGCAGCGCGTTCGGACTGGCAGCCGCCGACGGCGTCGTGCGCTGGCTCGAGGCGCACGGCCACGGGCTGGCGGTCGGGCCGCAGGATGGCCCGTGGCCGGTGCGCGTACCCATCGTGCCGGCGGCGGTGCTGTTCGACCTCTGGGTCGGCGACCCGCGCATCCGGCCCGGTGCCGATGCGGGCTTTGCCGCCTGCCAGGCGGCGTCCACCGACGCGCCGGCCGAAGGCAGCGTCGGCGCCGGCACCGGCGCGACGGTCGGCAAGCTGTTCGGCATCGGCCGCGCCATGCGCGGCGGCATCGGCACGGCGTCGCTGCGCGTCGGCGATGTCACCGTCGGCGCCCTGGTTGCCGTCAACGCACTCGGCGACGTGCTCGGCGCCGACGGCTCGGTGCTCGCCGGCGCACGCGCGGCCGAGGGCCACGGCCGCCCAGGAAGCACCGCGGCACTGGTCCGCGGCGACCGCGCGTTGCGGCCGATGCGGGGTGAAGCTACGACGATCGGCGTCGTCGCCACCGATGCCGTGTTGAGCAAGGCGCAGGCCACGCAGCTGGCCTCGCTGGCGCATCACGGCCTGTCGCGCTGCGTCAGCCCGTTGACGCCGCACGACGGTGACACCCTGTTCGCGCTCGCCACCGGCCGGTCGGCGGCCGCGGTGGACCTGACCCTGCTCGGCACGCTGGCGGCAGAGGCGATGTCGACGGCGATCCGGCGCGCGGTGTGCGCCGCGACGCCTCTGTCAAGGCCTGCACTTCCAAGTGCATCGCGTTTGTGACACCTTTATTCGTCAACTCAGATTGACACATGTGTCGTCGTCCCGCATGCTGCGCGGACGATGCTGATGAAGACCGATCCCACGTCGCCCGCACTGGCCGACACCCTGCCCGCAGGCGACCCCGACGCTCCGCTCGCGCTCGTCATCGGCAGCGGTTTCGGCGGGCTGGCGGCCGCGTTGAGGCTGCGCGCGCGCGGCTACCGGGTGCAGGTGCTGGAGAAGCTTGACGCGCCCGGCGGCCGCGCCTACGTGCATCGCCAGGACGGCTTCACGTTCGACGCCGGTCCGACCATCGTCACCGCGCCGCACCTGTTCGAGGAGCTGTGGGCGCTGGCCGGCCGGCGCATGGCCGACGACATCGAGTTGCGCGAGCTCGGGCCCTTCTATCGCATCCGCTTCGACGACGGCACCTGGTTCGACTACTCGCGCGATCCGCAGGCGATGCGCGCCGAGGTCGCACGCTTCGCGCCCGACGAGGTCGACGGCTACGAGCGCCTGATGGCCGAGGGCGAGTTCTGCTGCAAACTCGGCTACGACGAGCTCGGCGCCACCGCCTTCGACACCGTCGGCGACCTCGTCTCGGCGGTGCCTTCGCTGCTGCGCATGCGGGCCTGGAACTCGCTGCACAGCCTGGTCGCGCGCCACCTGCGACACCCGAAGCTGCGCATGGTGTTCAGCTTCCATCCGCTGCTGATCGGCGGCAACCCGTTCAAGGTCACGCAGGTCTACTCGCTCATCACGGCGCTCGAGAAGCGCTGGGGCGTGCACTACGCGATGGGCGGCACCGGCGCGCTGGTGCGTGGCCTGGTCGGGCTGCTCGCCGACCAGGGGATCGGGCTGCGCTGCAACGCCGAGGTGACGCGCATCGAGGTCGAGACGCGCGCCGTCGGCAAGCCGCGCGCCACCGGCGTGCAGCTGGCCGACGGCTCGCGCATCGCGGCCGACATCGTGGTCAGCAACGGCGACGTCGCCTGGACCTACAAGCACCTGGTCGACGCCCGCCATCGCCGCCGTTGGACAAACCGCCGGATCGAGCGCAGCCGCTACTCGATGAGCCTGTTTGTTTGGTACTTCGGCACCGACCGCCAGTGGCCCGAGGTGCCGCACCACATGATCCTGCTCGGTCCGCGCTACCGCGAGCTGCTGGAGGACATCTTCCAGCGTCACAAGCTGGCCGACGACTTCAGCCTCTATCTTCACCGCCCGACGGCAACCGACCCGTCGATGGCGCCACCGGGCTGCGACGCCTTCTACGTGCTGGCACCGGTGCCGCACCTGGCCAGCGGTACCGACTGGACCGCCGAAGCCGAGCCCTACCGGCGTCGCATCGCCGCCGCGCTCGAGGCGAGCGTGCTGCCCGGGCTGCAGCGGCATGTCGTGACGTCCCGCGTGACGACGCCGCGCGACTTCCGCGACCGCCTGCGGTCGGTCAACGGTGCGGCCTTCGGGCTCGAGCCGCTGCTGCTGCAAAGCGCCTGGTTCCGGCCGCACAACCGCAGCGAGGACGTCGACAGGCTGTTTCTCGTCGGCGCCGGCACGCATCCCGGCGCCGGGCTGCCGGGGGTGTTGTCGTCGGCCAAGGCGCTCGACTCGGTGATCCCCGACCCGGTGACGCTGCGGCGCTGACCAGCGGACCGCCGCGCGTGAACGGTCACGGGCGCCGGCGGGCCGGGCGAGCCGCCGCGGTCAGCCGTCGCTGGCGCCGCCGCCCAGGTCGCCCAGCCCGTGGCGGCGCAGCTTCACGTAGAGGCTCTGGCGCGACAGGCCGAGCATCTCGGCCGCCGATGCGCGGTTGTCGCGCGTGAGCTCCAGCGCCGCCTCGATGCACAGGCGCTCGATCAGATCGGTCGTCTCGCCGACGATCTCCTTGAGCGGCATGCGGCCGACGAGCTCGGTCAGGCGACCGACCGCGCGCGCCATGTCCTGCGACCCGCCGTTGCCGCCGCTCTCGCTGCGCAGCCGGCGCCCGACGTCGCGGATCGTGAAACCGAGTAGGCTGGTCTCGCCGTGCGGCACCACGTTGGCGGAGATCTCAACCTCGGTCTGGGCGCCGTACTCGCCGCGCAGCGTGGTGGCGAACAGGCGCACCGCGCCGCGCTGCCGCAGGTTCGAGATCAGCACGCCGAGGTCGACGCCACTGCGCCCCAGCCAGCGGTCGAGCGCGTGCCCGCGCGCCTGCTCCTCGGCGCCGAGCTGCGCGAGTTCGACGAAGGCGTCATTGGCAGACAGCACGCGGCCCTCCAGATCGGTGACGACCAGGCAATCGGGTCCGCTCTCGGCCAAGCGCAGCAGCATCGCCTGCGTCGGCTCGGCCTCGGCCGGCGGTCCGGCCGTCGCGCGCGAGACGCGCACCAGGTAGTGCGTCGCCGCACCCTGCCGGTAGGCCGACGCCGCGACGTCGACCTCGCCGGCGGCGCCGACCAGCTCGGCCCGCACGTGGTCGGCGCGCCCGGTCGCCCGCACGCCAGCCAGCAGGTTGTCGACCTTTTCCTCGCCACGCGCGTCGAAGCCGAGCGGAAACAGCAGGCCGGCCAGCGGCTGGCCGGCGATCGCACCGAGCAGTTGTTGCGCCGCCGGATTGGCTTCCAGCACGCGGCGGCTGGAGGCGTCGACGACCAGCACGCCTTCCTGCGCGACGTGGAACAGGTGGCGGTAGCGCGTCTCCACCTGGCGGAAGTTCCAGTAGTCGCGCTCCATCGCCTGCTGCGCCTGCACGAGGCGCTGCTGCAGGACGCCGATCGCGCCGAGGTCGCGCACGTAGACGAGGTCCAGCCCGCCCGCAGGCAGACGCACCGCGATGCACTGGGCGATCCACTCCGGTTCGACAGCGTCGAAGTTGATCTGGCGCCAGCGTGGCTCGCCAGCCGCATCCTCGCGCAGTTCCCGGACCTTGGCGCGCGACTCGACGGAGACGATTTCGATCCAGGGCCGGCCGACCCACTTTTCGGCCGCCGGCGGCGTGGCGGTGCCGTCGATCGCCAGATCGACGACGACACCGTCGGCGTCGACGAGCAGCGTCAGGTCGGCCGCCAGCGCCAGCGCGCGCGCCGCCCCTTGCACACCGAGCGCGCGGAACAACGCCTGCGGTCGAGCGAACGGTCTCACCGGAGACCTGCCTTTCGGTCAGCGACGCATGGCCGCGGGTGTTTCGGTGGACCGTGGACGCGCCGGGGGAGAACCCTCGCGCGCCGGTGGCGGCGACTTCGATCGTGCCAGGGTGGTGTGAGTGAAGGGATTGTGCCCGGTCGACAGCCGCTGCCGCGCGAGCGACAGCGCCGTCTCGACGTCGGCCGCCAACGCATCCGCGCCCAGGTGGTCGGGCGTGACCAGGGGGCCACCGAGCGCGACGTACGGACCGCCGACCAGGATCGCCATGCCGGCATGGCGGCTCGCCCGCCGCAGGGCGCCGCACAGCGCCGGCACGCCAGCGGCCGTGGCCTGCGAGCCGACCGAGATGCCGACGAGGTCGAAACGCTCGCGGGCCACACAGCCAGGCGCCTGGACCGCCGTCACTTCGCTGGCGCCGACCACATCCCAGCCTTCGCGCCGGAAGGCCTCTCCGATGACGGCCAGCCCGAAACTGTGCTGCTCGCCCGGGGCCAGCACCAGCAGCACGCGACGTGCCGCCAACGCGGGCAGCGCCGTGGCGCACTCGAGCCGGTGCAGCGCGCGCTGCATGCGCCCGACGCCGATGGTGACGTCGGCGAAGCTGCACTCGTCGCGCTCCCACTGCTGCCCCAGCTCGCGCGCCGCCGGCGCCAGCCACTCGCTGGCGATCGCCGCGCCTGTCAGGCCCTGGGCATGCAGTCTCGCGACGGCGAGCTGCAACGCATCGTCCTCGACCGCGCGCGCGAGCGCGGCCAGCCAGCGCGCCCCGACCGGCAGCGAATCCGGCGCGTGGGTGTCGGCGCGCAGACCGTGGCGTTGCAGCAGCCGTGGCAGGACTTGCTGCTCGAGCACGTCGGCGACGCCGCCGGCCGCCCCGGGCCGAGCCGGATCGCCCGGCGGGCCTGCCTGGACGGGCTCCGGCGAGACCACCGCGAGCAAGGCCGCCGGCTCGGCGACAGGCGCCGTGCCCGCCACGGCCATCGATGGCGGCGCAGCGGCACGCCGCCCACCGATGCCTGCCCGATCCATCCCCGCGACCGATTGCTTCATGGGCCACAGCGTAGTGTCATGCAGATATGACGTCAATCCCTGTTGACAGTATTTCAGGGGCGACATAGATTCCTCCCATGCCGTCCCGTCCCGTCCCCGGTGCCCGAATCGCCACGCCGCTGTACACGCCGGCCGAGCGCCAGCGCCGCGACGCCAGCGTGTGGACGCTCGTGCAGGGGGTGCTCGCGCCGCTGCAGTTCCTTGTCTTCCTGGTCAGCCTGGGCCTGGTTCTGCGCTACCTGCTGACCGGCAGCGGACTGGAAGCGGCGGCCTGGTCGGTGGTCGTGAAGACGCTCGTGCTCTACACGATCATGGTGACGGGCTGCATCTGGGAGAAAGTCGTCTTCGACGCCTGGCTGTTCGCTCCGGCCTTCTTCTGGGAGGACGTCTTCAGCATGGCGGTGCTGGCGCTGCACACCGCCTATCTGTGGGCCTGGTGGACGGGCGCTCTCGGGCCGAACGGCCAGATGGTGCTTGCGCTGGCCGCCTACGCGGCCTACCTGATCAACGCCGGGCAGTTCCTGCTCAAGCTGCGCGCCGCGCGTCTGCAGGGCCAGGCACCGGCGATGGCCCCCGGCGACGGCGCCATCGGCCGGATGGAGGTCACGCCGTGAACACCGTCATCGACATCCATTCCGCCGCCACCGGCTGCGCCGACGCGCCGGTGCTGCGCGAGCGCGGCCAGCGCGAGGTCTTCTGCGGCCTAACCGGCATCGTCTGGCTG
>CAZQPN010000200.1:0-5784 GCA_964595215.1 uncultured Rubrivivax sp.
ATTGACCGCTGACCGTCGACGCCGCCGCTCGGGCGGCACACCGCGGATGTCTGGGATCAGTCTGCAGCGGGTACTCGTCTCGACTTGGCGAAGGTCAGCAGGTAGCCGTTTGCCCGAGTACACCTGCTGTCCAGGTACCGGACGTTCGGGCCCAAGACTGATCGAGTCGAAGGTCGCCTTGCTTCGAGGTCGGCGGGTGGTTGACCCAGCGCGCGCACGCCCGCCAAACTCAGCGCGTCGTTCGGTCGCCAAAGACACCATGGCTCGGTACTTCATTGCGTTTTGGAATGTCGAGAACTTGTTCGACGTCGAGGACGCGCCCCTGGAGAGGCGCTCCGACACGCTGCGGCGCGCGCTTCGGGTGACCGCTCGGGGCTTGAGGCAGTGCCTGTGCTGGGGCCGACAGAGCCAGCGCGAGTCCGGTGTAGGGGCCGCGTAGGTCGCTGTCAGACAACGGCCGAGAGTGGTCTGTTGTGTCGCCGAATCTGCTCTGGCGCAACGTGGTCCACGGCTTGGCGCGGCAGGTACACCAAGCGCAGCCTGGCAAATCAGATGACTGACCGAGCGACTCCGCGACAGCGCCTCAATGATTGCATTGATGGCAAAGAATGCATCAGATAGCATGACAGCCTTTGAAGGAGCTACGCCGTGGCGACCCTCACGATCCGCGACTTGGATGAATCGATCAAACGCAGCCTCCGGATTCGCGCGGCGAGTCGCAACCGCTCGATGGAAGAGGAGGCGCGGCAGATCCTGCGCGCGGCGCTTGCCGAAAGCCCCAGTCCCTCGAAGGATGTCGCGTCCCGAATTCGCGAACGGTTCGCCGGCATGGGGGACATCGTGTTGGAGGTGCCTCCGCGCGAACCCGTCAGACAGGCGCCTGAGTTCGGCGTCGAGGCGGACACTTCCGCGTCCGCGTCCAAGCCACGTTCAGCCAGGCGTCGGACGTGAGCACGCTGCTCGACACCAATGTATTGTCAGAACTGCTTCGGCTGCGGCCGGATCCGAAGGTGCTCGCGTGGTTCGCTCTACAGGCCAACGAGAGCCTCTACGTCAGCGCGATCACACAGGCGGAGATGACTCTGGGTGCGAGACTCTTGCCCGCCGGTCGGCGACGAAAGCAACTCGAGACCGCGCTGGACGCCATGTTCCAGGAGGACTTCGCCGATAGAGTGCTGGCATTCGACGCGCGTTGCGCCCACTGCTACGCTGAAGTCGTCACGCGCCGCCGGGCGGCAGGCTTGCCGATCTCGCAGTTCGACGCCCAGATTGCAGCCGTTTCGTTGGCCTACCGTCTCGAACTTGCAACACGCAACGTCGCCGACTTCCAGTCGTGCGGCGTGAAAGTGGTGAACCCATGGGACAGTAGGTGACCGTCCGGCGCGGCGCAGCCCACGAATCGGATTGTGGGGGCACATCAGGGGGCACTTGGTGGCATCCCAGGTTGCAATGGATCACCATTGCAGGTGTTCCGGAGAACGTTCGAATCCCTCCGACCCGCCAGGCTAGCGTCGAGGTGAGTCCCGGAACGTACCGTGAGACCTCTGCAAAGCCCCGTACTGCGGGGCTTTTGTGTTTCAGCGGCTCTCAGCTGGTCCGCTGACATCCCCGGCGCAGCCGGGGGCACCGTGGGGGCATCAATCCAGGCCGCAAGATCGATGGGCTCCAGGGATTCAGCGCCGCCTGGGGTCGCGCTGGGCCAACCAGCGCTCGCGCGTCAGCCGGTACAGGCAGTGCGTCCGAAGCGGGTGGCCGACCGGCAGCGCCGCGTGTTCGAAGTCCTGTCCGCTGTCGATCAGGCCGATGCGCTCCATCACCGCGCGCGACCGCAGGTTGGGCAGCGCGGTGAAAGACACGATGGTCGGCAGCCGGAACACCTCGATGCCGAAGCCCAGCGCCTGTCGCGCTGCCTCGCTCGCGATCTCCTGACCCCAGGCGTCGCGCGCCAGCCGCCAACCGATCTCGACGCAGGGGCCGAAGGGCAACTCGCGCCGCGGCACCGACAGCCCGACGAAGCGAAGAAAGCGCCCGTCGTCGCGCCGCACCACTGCCCGGTTGCTCCAACCCCGGGCCGCGAACTGCGGCTGAAAGGCGTCGACCCTGGCGTCGCTCTGCGCCCGCGTGAGTGTCGACGGGAAATGAGCCATCACCTCGGGGTCGGCGTTGACCGCAGCGAAGGGCGCGCGGTCGGCGTCGCACCAGGGGCGCAGATGCAGGCGCGCGGTCAATCGCTCGGCGGGCGAGTCCTCCTGCTGTCCAAGCACGCGGCCACGCGCCGTCTGCGGGCTGCCGGGCCGCGCGACTCGGACCGTCCGTCGCGCACCACGACCCCATGCCGCCATGCCTTGGTGGATTGCCGGCTCCGGCTGCGCGTGCGCTCAGGTGCGCCACGCCGTCAGCAGCCCGACCGCCCACACCGCCGCGATGGCCATCTGCAACGCGAAGGCGACGAAGCGCGCCGTGACCGCGCGCGGGCCGACCGAAACCAGGTGAATGCACGACTGCACGACGCGCGCACCGAGCATCCCGTAGGCCAGCGGGTCGGTGACGCCGTCGCGCCCGGTGGCCAGCGCGACCAGCATCAGCCCGCCGAAGATTGGCAGGCCCTCCAGGCAGTTGGCATGCGCGCGCGCCAGGCGCTGCATGAATGGCGAGAGGTTGGCGTTGTCCGGCACGAAGCCGTTGGCGGCCACCCCGCCCGTGATGACCAGCCACGAGCGGATGACTTCCATCAGGATCAGCAGCGCCAGGGTCCAGGCGATGAGGCCGGTCAGCGCCAGGGCCGTGGGAGAGGGCATGGTGACCTCCGATAACGCGATGCCGATTCTGCCGCACGCTGCTGCGGCGTCCCGCGCGCCGCGCGCCCAAGCAGGCCATCGAAAGCGTTCCGTTCCAGACCGACCGCGTCCCGCGAAAACCCGTGGGAAGCGTTGGAGGTCGGCAGGCTGCACGGACGCCGGTTCGAGTCCAGCCGCATCGCCAAGGTCGAGATCGTCGGCTGGCTGAGCTGCAACCATCGGCGATTCCACTCGTTGCGGGGTACGCCGGCCCGGCCGTCCGCCAGGGCAGGGATTGGCAGGCGCCTTGGTCGGATCAGCAGCGGCCGAAGATGTGCGGCCTCCCGCTTGTCGCTGTCATTCGATACTTCTAAGATATTGATATAGTCTGGTTCACACCGGAACTCAGGAATCACGCGATGAGAGTGGGCATCAACGGCATGGGCCGCATCGGTCGTCTGGCGCTGCGCGCCGCCTTCGGCGCCGCCGAGCGCCCCAGTGACGATCCTCGTGCGGACAACCGGCTCGAAGTCGTTCACGTCAACGAGCTCAAGGGCGGCGCCGCCGCCACGGCCCACCTGCTGGCCTTCGACAGCGTGCAGGGCAAGTGGCGCGAGGCGAGCGGGGCCGTCGGCGACGACTCGATCGTCATCGGCGGGCGGCGCGTGGGCTTCTCGTCGCATGCCAGCCCGGCCGACATTCCCTGGGGCGACCTGGGCGTGGACCTGGTGCTGGAGTGCACCGGCAGGTTCCTCACGCCAGAGACGCTGCAGGGCCACCTGGACCGCGGCGCGAAGCGCGTCATCGTCGCCGCGCCGGTCAAGGTCGGCGACGTGCTCAACATCGTGGTCGGCGTCAACCACCACCTCTACGAGCCGGAGCGGCACCGCATCGTCACCGCGGCGAGCTGCACCACCAATTGCCTGGCACCGGTGGTCAAGGTCGTGCACGAGGCGATCGGTATCCGTCACGGCATGATCACGACCATCCACGACCCGACCAACACCAACCTGGTGGTGGATGCGCCGCACAAGGACCTGCGCCGCGCGCGCAGCGCGATGCTCAGCCTGGCGCCGACGACGACCGGCAGCGCGACCGCGATCGCGCTCATCTACCCCGAGCTCAAGGGCAAGCTCAACGGCCACGCGGTGCGCGCGCCGGTGCTCAACGCGTCGCTGACCGACGCCGTGTTCGAGCTGCAGCGCGCGACCACCGTCGAGGAGGCCAACGCGCTGTTCGCAGCCGCCGCCGCCGGGCCCCTGGCCGGCATCCTGGGTTACGAAGAGCGTCCGCTCGTCAGCGCCGACTACGCGCGTGACACGCGCAGCAGCATCGTCGACGCGCCGTCGACGATGGTCACCGATGGCACGCTGCTGAAGGTCTACGCCTGGTACGACAACGAGATGGGCTACGCCTGCCGCATGGTCGACTTGGCCTGCCACATGCGTTCGCTCGGTCTCTGACGTCGCCCGGGCCGCCGGACCACAGGATCACGACATGCATGCAGGCACCCGCAACTACGCGCTGGTGACGGCCGCCTACTGGAGCTTCACGCTCACCGACGGCGCGCTGCGCATGCTGGTGCTGCTGCACTTCTACCGGCTGGGCTACTCGCCGTTCACGCTCGCCTTCCTGTTCCTGCTGTACGAGGCCGCCGGCGTGTTGGCCAACCTGGTCGGCGGCTGGCTGGCCACGCGCTTCGGCATCGCGCGCATGCTGGCGGTCGGGCTGGCGACTCAGATCACCGGCTTCCTGCTGCTGTCGGCGCTGTCGCCCGACTGGACGGCGGCGATGTCGGTCGCCTGGGTGGTCGTCGCCCAGGGTGTGTGCGGCGTCGCCAAGGACCTGACCAAGACCGCCAGCAAGTCGGCCATCAAGCTCACCGCCGGCGCGGCCAGCGGGCGCCTGTTCAAGTGGGTCGCCTTCTTCACCGGCAGCAAGAACGCGATGAAGGGCGTGGGCTTCTTCCTCGGCGGGGTGCTGCTGCAGGCCGTGGGTTTCCAGCACGCGCTGTGGATGATGGCGGCGCTGCTGGCGCTGGTGCTCGCCGGCGTGCAGGCCTTCGTGCCGCCGCTGATGGGCAAGAGCAAGGCGTCGAAGTCGGCCAAGGAGCTGTTCGCGAAGAACCGCGGCATCAACGCGCTGGCCGCGGCGCGCGTGCTGCTGTTCGGTGCGCGCGACGTCTGGTTCGTGGTTGGCGTGCCGGTCTTCCTGTACGCCGCGGGCTGGACCTTCACGATGGTCGGCGGCTTCCTGGCTGCGTGGACGATCGGCTACGGCGCCGTCCAGGCGTTGGCGCCGGCCATCGTCAGGCGCAGCGAGGACGGGCTGAGCCACGAGGTGCCGGCCGCGCGCTGGTGGTCTGCCGCTCTGGCCGTGGTGCCGATGGTGCTGGCGGCGCTGGTGATCGCCGGCGTGCCGCACCTGGAGTGGGTCGTCGTCGTCGGCCTGGCGGTGTTCGGCGTCGCCTTCGCCGTCAACTCGTCGGTGCACTCCTACCTGATCCTGGCCTACGCAGGCAGCGAGAAGGCGGCCGAGGACGTCGGCTTCTACTATGCGGCCAATGCGCTCGGCCGCTTCTTCGGCACGCTGATGTCGGGCCTGCTGTACCAGGGCTTCGGGCTCACCGGGGCGCTGGTGGGCTCGGCGGCGATGCTGGTGGGCTGCTGGCTGATCACACTGGCGCTGCCGCTGCAGCGCGCACAGGCGCTTCAGACCGCGCCCCAGTGACGGAGACCGCGATGGACGAGACCAATGCAGTGGCCGCGCTGGCCGGGCTGGCCCAGCCGGCCCGGCTGCGCATCTTCCGGATCCTGGTCGGCGCCGGACCGGCCGGCATGACGCCGGGCGACCTGGCGGCCACGCTCGGCGTGCCGGCGTCGACGCTGTCGTTCCACCTCAAGGAACTGATGCACGCCGGCCTGGCGACGCAGGAGCGCGACGGCCGGCGACTGATCTACCGCCCTGCGCTGGACCGCATGAACGCGCTGCTGGGCTATCTGACGGC
>CAZQPN010000201.1:0-5752 GCA_964595215.1 uncultured Rubrivivax sp.
CCCCGATGCAGCGCACGCAGCGCTGGAAGCCGTTCTGGAAGTTGATGAGCCCTCGGCCTCGGAAAAGGCTCCCGCCGTCGTCCGGTGGGGGGCTCCATCGAGGCACGTCCGGCCCGTCGCGCACGTCGGCGCCGAACATGCCTACCGGCCGGCCTCGCGCGTCGAGGCGGCGGTGTTCGCCGTCGAGGCGCGCATCGACCCCGACGGCCACCGCTGAACGCCGGTCCGGGGTGGCCGGCCGCGGGTCAGGCAGCCGTCAGCGCGTCGGTCTGCCCGAACCAGGCCAGCGTGTGGTGCAGCTTGACGACCTCGCCGACGATGGTCAAGCAGGGCGATTGCAGCCCCGCCTCGGCCACCCGTTTCGGCAGGTCGGCCAGCGTCGCGGCGACGACGCGCTGCCCGGGCAGCGTGCCTTGCTCGACGACGCCCGCCGGGTGGTCGGCCGGCAACCCGTGCGCGATCAGCTGGGCGCAGATCTCGGCCAGCCCGCCCAGGCCCATGTAGATGACGACCGTCTGGCGCGGCCGCGCCAGCGCCGGCCAGTCGAGGTTGCAGCTGCCGTCCTTCAGGTGGCCCGTGACGAATAAGCAGGTCTGTGCGTGGTCGCGGTGCGTCAGCGGGATGCCGGCGGTGCTGGCCACGCCGCAGGCGGCGGTGATGCCGGGCACGACCTCGAACGGCACGCCGGCGGCGGCCAGCGCCTGCAGCTCCTCGCCGCCGCGGCCGAAGACGAAGGGGTCGCCGCCCTTCAGCCGCACGACGTCGCGGCCTTGCCGCGCCAGGTCGACCAGCAACTGATTGATCGCCGGCTGCGGCAGGCTGTGGTTGGCGCGCGCCTTGCCGACGTAGATGCGCTCGATGTGTGCCGGCACCATCGCCATCACGCCGTCGCCGACCAGGTTGTCGTAGACGACGACGTCGGCCTCGGCCAGCAGGCGGGCGGCACGCAGCGTCAGCAGCTCGGGGTCGCCCGGGCCGGCGCCGACGAGCGCGACGCGGCCGGTCGGCAGGTCCACGCCGGCCAGCAGCGCGGTGAAATCGGTCATCTGGTTCATCTCGGTGTCTCCTTCAGCTGCAGCCGCCACAGCCACCGCTGCCGCAGGCCTTCTTCGGGGCCGGCGCCGCGTCGTCCACCGACGCCTGCGGCACGCAGACGAAGCCGCGCTCGCCGGGTTCGAGCTCGACGAAGTCCAGCAGCGCGTCGTCGAGCAGGGCCTGCGACGGCGGTGCGATCAGCAGCTGCACGCCGTCGATCTCCAGCGGCAGGTCGCCTTCGCGCTGTTCGTCGAAGCCCATGCCGAAGGCCAGCGAGCCGTCGGGCTCGAGGCGGGCGGCGACGCGCAACGCCAGGCCGTCGGCGCCGCTGCGCGGCGCGGCGGCGCGGATCTCGTGGGCGGCGGCGGGAGTCAGCATCAACATCGTCGGATCCTTTCAGCGAAGCCCGGCCGTCCGGAGGCGCTGAGCGCCCCCACGGGGGGCCGCGCGCGTCGGCAAGCGGACGGGCAACATCAGTGCTCGCCCTTGGTGCGCAGCAGGCCGGCCAGGCGGTTGCCCTGTTTCTGCGGCCCACCGACGGGAAAGAGGTCGTGCAGGTGGTGGTTGCTGCCGCGCTCGGGGCCCCAGACCTCGGTGAAGTGGCGGATCATCATGCGCACCTGAGCCTGCACGCCATGCTGCTGCCAATGCTCGCGCAGGAAGCGGATCACCTGCCAGTGGGCGTCGGTCAGCGTCAGGCCTTCGCGCGCGGCCAGGGCCTCGGCGAAGGCCGGCGACCAGTCGCCGAGGTCGACCAGATAGCCTTCCTTGTCGGTGCGCACGGGGCGGCCGTCGACGACGACGGGGTCGCGCGTGAAGTCGATGGTCGTCGCGGCGGTCATGCGGCCTCCTGCAGAGTGGCGGATGCGCGTGCGGATGCGACCTGACGCACATGGGCGACGAAGCGCGCCGGCCAGGTGTCGCCGCCGACGCTGCGGCGATGCGTGTACGAGGCCAGCACCCGATGCACCAGAAGGCCGTCATGGTGGCCGTCGATGCCGTGGCCGCGCTCGACCGTGTAGGCGTAGCCGACACCCGGGTCGACGTCGGCCAGGCTGGAGTGGTGGAACTCGTGGCCGCGCACCGGCGCGTCGTTGCCACCGGCCCAGGGCATCGCCGCGGTCTCGCGCAGCTGCACGTAACCGCGCCCGACCGGCCGCGGCTGCATCACCGCATCGGCCGGGATCGCACCGACCATCGGCGCACGGCGCCCGCGCCAGGTGATGCTGCGGCTGAGCACCATCAGCCCGCCGCACTCGGCGTAGGTCGGCAGCCCGGCCTCGACGGCACGCCTGAGCTCCCCGCGCAGCGCGGTGTTGGCAGCCAGCCCGTCGAGGCAGGTCTCCGGGAAACCGCCGCCGATGAACAGGCCGTCGGCCGCCGGCAGGCGCTCGTCGCCCAGCGTGTCGAAGAAGCGCAACTCGGCGCCCGCGGCCTCGAGTGCAGCCAGGTCGTCGGGGTAGTAGAAGCCGAACGCGCGGTCGCGCGCGACCGCGATGCGCACGCGCGGCCCGGATGCGGCCATGGCCGATGCCGCCGCCGGCAGCGGTTGCACGGAAGGACCCGGCCCGGCGTCGCCCGCCAGCGCACGCACCCGGTCCAGGTCGACCGCAGCGGCGATCGCCGCACCGATGGCGCCGATCCGCTCGCCGGCGTCGGCCACCTCGGCGTCCGGCATCAGGCCGAGGTGGCGCTCGGTCATCGCCAGCGCCGGCTGCTCGTGCACGGCGCCGAGCACCGGCAGGTCGGTGTAGTGCTCGATGACGGCGCGCAGGCGCGACTCGTGGCGCGCGCCGCCGACGCGGTTGAGCACGACGCCACCGATGCGCAGCACGCGGTCGAAGGCCTGGTAGCCGAGCAGCAGCGGCGCGATGCCGCGCGTCATGCCGCGCACGTCGATCACCAGCAGCACCGGCGCGCGCAGCCGGTGCGCGAGCGCGGCGTTGCTGTTGCTGCCGTCGAGTGCCAGGCCGTCGAACAGTCCGTGATTGCCCTCGACCAGCGCGAGGTCGGCACCGGCGCTCGCGCGCGTGAACAGCGCATCAATCTCGTCGCCGGTCATCAGGTGCGGATCGAGGTTGAGGCAGGGCCGCCCGGCAGCGCGCGACAGCCACATCGGGTCGATGTAGTCTGGCCCCTTCTTGAACGGCTGCACCGACAGCCCGCGCGCGGCGAGTGCGGCCGCCAGCCCGAGCGTCAGCGTCGTCTTGCCCGACGACTTGTGCGCGGCCGAGACGAGCAGGCGCGGCAGCGCGGACATGGCGGACGGGGCGGCGCTCATGGGCTCGACGCGCTGTCGCGCGGCAGCACGTCGAGCGCTCGCACACCGACCAGCGTCAGCACGAAGGCCGCCGCGATGCCGCCCAGGCCGAGCAGCCACTCCGGCAGGCTGGGCGTGTAGGCCGCGACCTGGCCGTCGCCGAAGCCGCTCGTCACCGTGTGGCCGGGAAAGATCTCGAGCGGGAAGGCCTGGCCGCCGATGATGAAGACGTAGAGGAAGGCGAAGGCGCCGACGATCACGAGTGCGGCGGCCAGCAGCGTGGCGCGCGGTGTGGCGAAGCGGCGCTGGAACAGCAGCGCCATCGGCAGCACCGAGCCCAGCGCGACGAAGCCGACCCACAGCAGCGCCGCGTAGACGCCGCCGCCGCCGTCGCCGCGCAGGATGAAGGCCTCGAAGTCGTGCTGGCGCGCGAAGTACAGGTTGGTCAGGTGGTACACCGCCACCAGGTAGAGCGAGGCGGCGACGAACACGCCGAGCAGGCGGTTCAGCCGCCGCTGCACGTCGTCGGGCAGCGACTGTCGGTTCCACGCCATCATCGCGGCCTGCACCCACAGGAACACCGCCAGCCCCCAGCCGAAGGAAAGGACGATGAACAGCGGCGCGAGCAGCGCCGACTGATAGGCCTGGCGCGCGACGAGAAAGCCGAAGATCGAGCCGGTGCCGGTGGTCAGCGCGAAGCGCCAGACCAGCGCTGCGATGCCGGCCGGCCGCGACCAGCGGTTCATGCGCCGCTCGAACATCGTCCACAGGTAGATCGCGACGATCGCGACCATGCCCGAGTACAGGAACACGTTCCAGGCGAAGACCGAGGTGAAGTTGTAGTGCGTCGCGGCGACGATCACGCGCTCCGGCCGGCCGAGGTCGAGCATCAGCACCATCAGGCCGCCGGCCAGCAGCGCGACGCTGAGCAGGCCCGACAGCGGCGCGCGCGCCTTGTAGACCGGCTGGCCGAACACCGAGCCGACCGAAGCGACGTTGAGCACGCCCGACGCGGCGACGATCATGAAGATCGCGAACACGTGCGGCAGACCCCACACGACCTGGTTGTCCATGCCGGTGATGGCGTGGCCGTGCGTCTCCATCAGGTGAGCCGCGCCGAGGCCGGCGGCCAGCACCGCGACGCCCGCCGCCAGCAGGACCCAGAACCTGCGCGGCTCGGACCTGTTCCACAGCTGGGTGACCGGCGTGTCCATCGTCACAGGCCCTCGTAGCGCACGCCCGGGTCGAGCCGCAGGTCGGCGCGCAGCTGCGTCGAGCGGATCTCGCGCACGCGGCGCGCGATCGCGCTCGTCGGGTCGTTCAGGTCGCCGAACAGGATGGCGTCGTGGCCGGCCTTGCTGCAGGCCTCGGCGCAGGCGGTGACGCGCTCGCCGCGGTCGATGCGGTGCACGCACAGCGTGCAGCTCTCGACGCAGCCCTTGCCGCGCGGCACATCGGGGTGCTGGTCGGTCAGCGGCTCGTGCACGAAGCTGCGCGCCTTGTACGGGCAGGCCATCATGCAGTATCGGCAGCCGATGCAGCTGTGTCGGTCGACCAGCACGATGCCGTCGGCGCGCTTGAACGACGCGCCGGTCGGGCAGACGTCGACGCAGGGCGGCTCGGCACAGTGCTGGCACATCACCGGCACCGACGCCGTGCGGCCGGTCCGGATCTCCTTGATCTCGATCTTGCGGATCCACTGCGGGTCGGTCGACCGCTGTGGTGCCGCCAGGCCGTTCTCGGTCTGGCAGGCGGTGACGCAGTCGTCGCAGCCGGGGGCGCACTTGTTGGTGTCGATCAGCAGCCCCCAGCGGACCTGGGGGTCGGCGCCGGCGGTCGGCGCCGCCTGCGCCACCTCGATCAGGCGCACGCCGGGCGCGAGCGCGATGCCGCCGAGCGCGGCCACCGCCGCCGCGCTGCCGAGGAAGCCGCGCCGCGACACGCTGGACGGTGCGTCCTTCATGGCGCGCGCTGCGCCAGCGCCGGCGGCTTGCCGGTGTGGCACTCGAAGCAGTCGATCTTCACCGCGGCGTAGACGTGGCAGCTCTGGCAGAAGTCGGTCGGCGCCGCGGCAACGCTGCCTGTCTTGGTGCTGGCGTGGCAGGCGACGCAGTCCTTCAGCGAGTGCTTCGCGCCGCGGATGCCGCCATGCACCGTCTCGTCACGCTGGTGCTTCAGAAAGGCCATGTGCATGCGGCGCATCGTCGCCGTGTCTTCGACGCACTGCGTGCCGCTGCGCGCCGGTTCGATGGCCGGCAGCGGCGGCGCGGCCTGCACCGCGCCGGCGGCGACGATCGCCGCGAGCATCGCAGACGCCAGCAGGGTCGAGGCCGCGCGTCGCATCAGCTCACTCCCCCAGCCCCATCTGGATGTAGCCGGTGGGGCAGACGTCCTTGCAGATGTGGCAGCCGATGCACTTGGCGTAGTCGGTGTCGACGTAGCGGCCGGTGGTCGACT
>CAZQPN010000202.1:0-3143 GCA_964595215.1 uncultured Rubrivivax sp.
GACGATCTCGCCTGCGCGCACCTCGAAGCCGATGCCCTGCAGCTCGACCGCGAACGGGTCGGCGCGCGGCAGGTCGAGCGCGGCGACGGCGAGCACGACCTCGCCGGTCCGCGCCTCGCGGTGCGTCAGCGCCGGCGGCTCGGCGCCGATCATCAGCCGCGACAGGCTGGCGTTGCTCTCCTGCGTCGGGTCGACCTCGCCGGTGACGCGGCCGCCGCGCAGCACCGTGCAGTGGTGGCACAGGCTGCGGATCTCGTCGAGCTTGTGGCTGATGTAGAGGATGCTGCAACCGTCGGCAGCGAGCTGACGCAGCGTGACGAACAGCGTGTCCACCGCCTGCGGCGTCAGCACCGAGGTCGGCTCGTCGAGGATCAGCAGCTGCGGGTTCGTCAGCAGCGCGCGCACGATCTCGACGCGCTGACGCTCCCCGACGCTCAGAGTGTGCACCGGCCGCAGCGGGTCGACCGGCAGGCCGTAGGTGCCGGCGACGGCGCGGATGCGGCGCGTGACCTCGGCCAGCGAGAGGCGCCGGTCGAGGCCGAGCCAGACGTTCTCGGCCGCGGTCAGCGTGTCGAACAGGCTGAAATGCTGATGCCAAGCGCGCGCGCCTGCGCCGGGCTGGTTACCTGCACCGGATCGCCGTTGAAGCGGATCTCTCCGGCGTCCGGCCGCACGGCGCCGACGATGATCTTCATCAGCGTCGACTTGCCGGCACCGTTCTCGCCCAGCACGGCGTGGATCTGACCCGGCATCACGCGCAGGCTGACGTCGTCGTTCGCCCTCACGGCAGGGTACTGCTTGTGGATGCCGCGCAGCTCCAGGCGGGGGACGGCAGGCGGCGTCATCGGGCGTCGCGGGGCGGTATGGGCGGTGGATGTCGGGGCTGGGCGCGCGGTGCGGCGGCGTCGCGCCGCCGGCCTGCATTGTCCACGCCGGCGGCCATCGCGCCGGCGTCCTGCACCCGGCCGGCGACATAGGTCGCCACCCGGTTGCGCTCGTCGGCCAGCGTGAGCCAGGCGAAGACCCGCTCGTGCAGGCTGCGCGCCAGCGCGTCGCGATGGGCGGCAACCGGCGTCGCGGCCCAGTCCCAGACGACCAGGTCGGCGATGCGGCCGGGCTCGAGCGTGCCGATCTCGTCCTCCAGCCCGAGCGCCTCGGCGGCGCCCGCTGTGGCGGCGTGCAGCAGCTTCCAGGCACCGAGACGCTGCCCCTGCAGCGCCTGCACCTGGTAGGCAGCGGCCATCGTGCGGATCATCGACAGGCTGGTGCCACCGCCGACGTCGCTCGCCAAGGTCACGCGCACGCCGTCGGCGGCCAGCGTGCGCCAGTCCATCAGCCCGCTGCCGAGGAACAGGTTGGACGTCGGGCAGTGTGCGATCTGCGCGCCGCTGGCGGCCAGCCGCACGCGGTCCGCGGCATCGAGCCAGATGCCGTGGGCGAGCACCGAGCGGTCGGTCAGCAGGCCGTGGCGGTCGTAGACGTCAAGGTAGCTGCGCGCATCGGGAAACAGCTCGGCGACCCATGCCACCTCGGCCCGGGTCTCGGCGACGTGGCTCTGCATGTGCAGGCCGGGCGTCGACGCCAGCAGCCGGCCGGCCATCGCCAGCTGCGCGTCGGAGCTGGTGGCGGCGAAGCGCACCGTCACCGCGACGGCGAGCCGGTCACGTCCGTGCCAGCGGTCGATCAGCGCGCGGCAGTCGGCCTCGGCCTGCTCGACGTCGTCGGTCAACCCCGGCGGCGCGTGGCGGTCCATCAGCACCTTGCCGGCGACGAGCCGCATGCCGCGCGCCGCGGCGGCCTCGAACAGGGCCTCGCAGGACACCGCGTGCACGGTCGGGAAGACCACCGCCGCCGTCGTGCCGTGCGCCAGCAGGGCGTCGACGAAGCGTGCCGCGCCCTCGCGCGCCACCGCCGCGTCGGCGTAGCGCTGCTCGGCCGGAAAGGTGTAGGTGTCGAGCCAGTCGAGCAGCTCGGTGCCGTGGCTGGCGATGACGTCGAGCTGCGGCATGTGGACGTGGGTGTCGACGAAGCCCGGCAGTACCAGCCGCCCGCGGTGGTCGTGGCGCTCCCAGTCCGGGCCGGGGTCGGCCGCGCTGCGGCCGACGATGCGGCCATTCTCGATCAGCAGCCAGGTGTCGGCGTCGAAGCGCACCGCCGGGCCGTCAACCGCGTGCAGCCCGGGGTCGGCGACGACGTCGAGCAGGTCGCCGCGCAGCGCGAGGTGGCGGCGGCGGGCGGATGCGGGGATGGCGCTCATGATGGGGCGGGCTCGCGCGAGCCATGCAAGCCGCGCGCCATGGCGGTGCCGGTGCGCAGCTGCGGCGGGCCGCCGATCGTCGGCTGCCGCCAGCGCGGCCGGGCGCCGAACACCGGGTGCGTCACGCCCCGTTCCAGGGCGGCACGGCACACGCTAGGGTCGTTGATCACGCGGATCACGGAATGCGGACGAGGCAAAGAGAGGATTCGACCGCCGTTGCGTCACCATGCAATCAAGCTTATACCGATCATCAGCACACGAACATGCGAGTCCCGCGCGACGGGCGTACCGTCAGGGCCGTGCACGCCGACGTGGCGGTGGCGCGCGGCCCCGGCCCGGGCCACCGCCGTCCCCATGCCCGCCGGCCCGCCGACCACCTCGAGGAACGCCATGACACCCCGTCCGATCCGCTTCGTCCACCGCAGCGCCGTCGTCGAGGTCGGCGGCCTGCCGCCGACGACCAGCGTGCTGACCTGGCTGCGCGAGCACGCCGGCCGGTGCGGCACCAAGGAGGGCTGCAACGAGGGCGACTGCGGCGCCTGCACCGTCATCGTCGCGGAACCGGGCTACCGCGCCGAGGCCATCGGCACCGCGTCGGCACGCGCCAGCATGGTGCACGGGCTGTCGCTGCGCACCGTCAACGCGTGCACCGCGATGCTGCCCTCGCTCGACGGCAAGGCGCTGCTGACGGTGGAGGACCTGCCGCCCTCGCCGGGCGCCGCGCTGCATCCGGCGCAGCAGGCGATGCTCGAGTGCCATGGCTCGCAGTGCGGCTTCTGCACGCCGGGCTTCGTCGTCTCGCTGGCGGCCTGCGACGCCACCCACCGCGCGCAGGGCACGCGGCCGAACCGGCGCGCGCTGGCCGACGCGCTGTCGGGCAACCTGT
>CAZQPN010000202.1:3153-5730 GCA_964595215.1 uncultured Rubrivivax sp.
CCGATCCTGGACGCCGCCGAACGCATGGCCGACCTGCCCGCGGCGGCCTGGGACTTCGCCGCGCTCGAACGGGTGCTCGACACGCTGCGCCACGACCCGCCGCTGCACTATGCCGCGCCGGGCGCCGGCGGCAACGTCCAGACCTGGGACGCGCCGCACAGCGTCGACACGCTGGCCACGCGGCTGCAGGCCGATCCCGCCGCGCGACTGATCGCCGGCAGCACCGACATCGGGTTGTGGGTGAACAAGCAGTTCCGGCCCCTGCCGGCGCTCGTGTCGACGACGGCGGTGCCCGAACTGCGGCGCATCTCGACCCAAGAGACCGACGGTCGCCGATCGCTGCGCATCGGCGCCGCCGCGCCGCTCGAGGACGCCTGGCAGGCGCTCGCCGCCGCCGTGCCGGCGCTGCAGGACGTCTGGCTGCGCTTCGCATCGCCGCCGGTGCGCCACGCCGGCACGATGGGCGGCAACGTCGCCAACGGCTCGCCGATCGGCGACAGTGCGCCGGCGCTGATGGCGCTCGGGGCCTCGCTGATCCTGCGCCGAGGTGATCGGCAGCGGACGCTGTCCCTCGATCACTTCTATGTCGACTACAGGCAAAACCGGCTCGAACCCGGCGAGTTCGTCGAGGCCATCGACGTGCCGCTGCCGGCGCCGTCGACCGTCGTGCGGGCATGGAAGCTCAGCAAGCGCTACGACTGCGACATCTCGGGGCTGTGCGCTGGCTTCGCGCTGACGCTGGACGCCGGTGCGGTGGCCGAGGTGCGGTTGGCCTTCGGCGGCATGGCGGCGGTCGTCAAGCGCGCCGCGCAGGCCGAGGCCGCGCTGCGCAGCCGCGCCTGGACCGAGGCCGCCGTGCGCGACGCGATGGCCGCGCTGGCCGCCGACTTCCGGCCCTTGACCGACCTGCGCGGAAGCGCCGCCTACCGCCAGCGCGCCGCCGCGCACCTGCTGTGGCGGCTGTGGCTGCAGACGCGCCCGGTCGACCCGCTTCCGCCCGAGGCGACCGACGTCTGGGCCACGCTGGCCGCGCCCGCCGTGCGTGCCGCCACGGCCTGACCCGCCCGCGCCTGGAGACCCGCGATGAACCCGCCGCTGGACGCCTTCCTCGCCGCGCCCTCCGCCGTCGGCCGGCCACTGCCGCACGAGTCGGCGCACCTGCACGTCACCGGCCGCGCCGCCTACGTCGACGACCTGCCGGAGATCGCCGGCACGCTGCACGCCGCGCTCGGCCTGTCGCCGCTCGCACACGGCCGGCTGCGCGCCATCGACCGCGAGCGGCTGCTCGCGATGCCCGGCATCGTCGAAGTGCTGACGGCGGCCGACATCCCCGGCGTCAACGACTGCGGCCCGATCCTGCACGACGATCCCATCCTGGCCGAAGGCACGGTCGAGCACGCCGGGCAGCCGGTGTTCGCCGTCATCGCCACCACGCGCGATGCCGCCCGCCGTGCCGCCGCGCTGGCGCGCGACGTGATCGACGCCGACCCGCTGCCGGCAGTGCTGACGCCGCGCGAGGCGCACGCGAAACAGCTCCACGTGGTGCCGCCCATGCACATGGTGCGCGGCGACGCGGCGGCAGCGCTGGCCGGGGCGCCGCACCGGCTGCAGGGATCGTTCAGCCTCGGCGGGCAGGAGCAGTTCTACCTGGAGGGGCAGATCAGCGTCGCCCAGCCGCAGGAGGACGGCGCGATGCGTGTCCTGTGCTCGACCCAGCACCCGACCGAGATGCAGCACGTCGTCGCGCACGCGCTCGGCGTCGCTGCACACCGGGTGCAGGTCGAGTGCCGTCGCATGGGTGGCGGCTTCGGCGGCAAGGAGTCGCAGTCGGCGGCCTTCGCCTGCATCGCCGCGGTCGCGGCCGCGCGTCTGCAGCGGCCGGTCAAGCTGCGGCTGGACCGCGACGACGACATGGAGGCCACCGGCGGCCGCCACGGCTTCGAGTTCGACTGGGACGTCGGCTTCGACGACGCCGGCCGCGTGCTCGGCGTCGAGGTCGACATGATCGCCAACGCCGGCCGCAGCGCCGACCTGTCGGCGCCGGTGATGACCCGCGCGCTGTGCCACTTCGACAACGCCTACTGGCTGCCGCACGTCGCGATGCACGGCTATTGCGCGAAGACGCACACGCGCAGCAACACTGCCTTCCGCGGCTTCGGCGGGCCGCAGGGCGCGCTGGCCATCGAGATGATCCTGGACGGCATCGCCCGTCACCTCGGGCGCGACCCGCTGGCGGTGCGGCGCGCCAACTTCTACGGCCGCCACGACGATGGCAGCGGGCGCCACGTCACGCCGTATGGCCAGGCGGTGGAGGACAACGTCATCCACGCGCTCGTCGACGCGCTGGCTGAGAGCGCCGGGCTGGCCCGGCGCCGCGCCGACGCCGACGCCTTCAACGCGACGAGCCCGGTGCTCAAGCGCGGCCTGGCGCTGACGCCGGTGAAGTTCGGCATCTCGTTCAACGTCGCGCATTTCAACCAGGCCGGTGCGCTGGTGCATGTGTACGCCGACGGCTTGGTGCTGGTCAACCACGGCGGCACCGAGATGGGCCAGGGCCTGAACACCAAGGTGGCGCAG
>CAZQPN010000203.1:0-5724 GCA_964595215.1 uncultured Rubrivivax sp.
GCTGACCCTGGCGCGCCAGCGCCGCGGCCAGGTTGGCGGTCACGAAGGTCTTGCCGACGCCGCCCTTGCCGCTGGTGACGGCCGTGATGGTGGCGCCGCGCGGGGCGGCTGTGCCGTCGCTCATTCGAGATCCTGGAACTGGGAGGTTTCGAAGAGCATGCGCTTCTCTTCGTTGCTGACAATCGAGACGGCCGTCGGCTCCAGGCACACCATGTCGCGCCCCTGGGCCTTGGCCCGGTAGAGCTGCTGGTCGGCGCGCTCGATCCACAGGTGCGCGCTCGAGCGCACCCACTGCGGGGCGAAGGCGCCGCCGACGCTGACCGTGACGTTCAGCGTCAGCGACGGCGGGGCGGCCACCGACATCTGGGCCACGCGCCTGCGCACGCGCTCGGCCACGGTCTCGCCGAACGCAGGGGCACAGTTGGGCAGCACGATCGCGAATTCCTCGCCGCCGATGCGTGCGACGAGGTCCATCGGACGGACGCACTCCAGCAGCGCCTGCGCCACCGCCTTGATGACGAGGTCGCCGGCGCCATGGCCGTGCGTGTCGTTGATGCGCTTGAAGTGGTCGATGTCCAGCATCAGCAGCAGCGCGGGCTCGCCGCTGCGCGCGACGCGGTCGATCTCGCGTGCCAGCGCCAGCTCGAAGCTGCGCCGGTTCGCCACGCCGGTCAGGGCGTCGCGACTGGTGAGGTCCACGAGGGCGTCGATCAGTCCCTGCAGCCAGGGTGGGCTGCCGGGTTCGCCGGACGGCTCGGGCACCCCCGCCTGGCGCAGCAGCTGCAAGGCGGGTTCCAGGTTCAGGGCAGGGGCATGGAGCCGCAAGAAGACGTCCGGGAAGAAAGGGGGCCGGAGACGGACCGGGCACTGCCGGAAAGTCTAGCAGCGCGACTCGGCCGCCGACGCGACGAACAGCAGCCGCGCGGCAGGCGATTTCGCACGACAGCCACCCTCCGGTTCGGGCGCGCGCTGCCGATAACCCTGGCGAGAAGGCTTGCCCCGGCCCGGGGCGCGCGACAACCGCCCGCCACGGGCCGCCGACGATGACCACGCCCACCCTGCCCGCGCCGCTGGCCCCCGAGGCCGAGGCCACCCTGTCGGCAGCCGACTTCGAGCGCGTGCGCACGCTGATCCACCAGCGCGCAGGCATCAGCCTGCACGCCGGCAAGCAGGCGATGGTCTACAGCCGCCTGTCACGCCGCCTGCGCGAGACCGGCTACCGCCGCTTCACGGACTACCTGCAGGCATTGGAGCGCGGCACCGGCGTCGAAGGCGACCAGGAGTGGCAGGAGTTCGTGAACTGCTTGACGACCAACCTGACGGCCTTCTTCCGCGAGGAGCACCACTTCCACGCGCTGGCCCAGGACCTGACCGCGCGCCAAGGCCGGCCGGTGCGCCTGTGGTGCAACGCCGCGTCCACCGGCGAGGAGCCGTACTCACTGGTGATGACCGCGATCGAATCGCTGGGGCCCGGTGCGTCCTTCCGGCTGCTGGCCACCGACATCGACACGCGGGTGCTGGACACGGCGCGCCGCGGCGTCTACGGCGCCGATGCGCGCGGGCTGTCGCCCGAGCGGCTGCGTCGCCACTTCCTGCGCGGCACCGGGACCAATGCCGGCCGCATCCGCGTGCGGCCGGAACTGACACGCCAGATCGAGTTCCGACCATTCAACCTCGTCGGCGGGCAATGGCGGTCGCTCGGCGAGCCCTTCGACATCGTCTTCTGCCGCAACGTGATGATCTACTTCGACGCCCCGACGCAGCGACATGTGCTCGAGGGCATTCACCAGGTCATGGCACCGGGCGGCATGCTCTACGTCGGCCACTCGGAGAACTTCACCGACGCGCGCGACCTGTTCCGGCTGCGCGGCAAGACCATCTACGAGCGCGTCTGACCCAGCCCCCTTCAAGCCCGGCCGCGAAGCGCCGAAAACCTCTGCATGCCCCCGACCGCCATCCCCACCGCCGAGCTCTCGCCGACCGCGCGTCTGCAGCGCCTGCGGTCGCTGCCGCGCGCGCAGGGACAGGCTGGCTTCTTCTTCTTCGACGCCCACTTTCGCAACGACGCCGTCAAGGTGCTGCCCGGCGAGTACTTCGTGCACGACGAGGACATCCTGATCACGACCACGCTCGGCTCCTGCATCGCCGCCTGCCTGTGGGACCGCCACCGGCGCATCGGCGGCATGAACCACTTCATGCTGCCCGAGGGGATCGCCGGCGGCGGCGACGCCGGGCGCTACGGGTCCTATGCGATGGAGTTGCTGATCAACGAGATGATCAAGCGCGGGGCGACCCGCGGCTCCATGGAAGCGAAGGTGTTCGGCGGCGGCGCGGTGATCAGCGGCATGAACAGCATCAACATCGGTGAACGCAACACCGCGTTCGTGCTCGACTACCTGCGCACCGAGCGCATCAGCGTGGTCTCCAAGGACGTGATGGACGTCTATCCGCGCAAGGTCTGCTACCTGCCGGCCAGTGGCAAGGCCATGGTCAAGCGGCTGGCCAGCACCAACACCCAGGCCCTCGAGGCGCAGGAGCGTGCGGCCGCCCAGGCCGCCGTGCCGACGGCCGCCCGCGGTGGCACCGTCGACCTGTTCTGAGCACCCCTCCATGTCCCATCGGATCCGCGTCATCGTCGTCGACGACTCGGCGCTCGTGCGCAGCCTGTTGTCGGACATCGTCAACCGCCAGCCCGACATGGAATGCGTCGGTGCGGCGAGCGATCCGCTGGTGGCGCGCGAGATGATCCGCGCGCTGTCGCCCGACGTCATCACGCTGGACGTCGAGATGCCGCGCATGGACGGGATCGACTTCCTGGCGCGGCTGATGCGCCTGCGACCGACCCCGGTGGTCATGGTCTCGACGCTCACCGAGCGCGGTGCCGACGTCACGCTGCGCGCGCTCGAACTCGGCGCCGTGGACTTCGTCGCCAAGCCCAAGATCGGCGTCGCCGACGGCCTGCGCCAGCTCGGCGAGGACATCACCGACAAGATCCGTACTGCGGCGCGCTCCCGTGTCAAGCGCCTGGTCGCGCCGCAGCCGGCGGGTCCCGCGGACGCGGCCGGCCCGGCCAGCGGCGGGCCGGCATCGCCGCGGACTGCCGCGCCGTCGCCGATCGGCCGTCTGTCGACCGAGAAGCTCATCTTCATCGGCGCCTCCACCGGCGGCACCGAGGCGACGCGCGAACTGCTGATGGCGCTGCCGGCCGACGCGCCGGCGGTGCTGATCACGCAGCACATGCCGCCCGGCTTCACACGCAGCTACGCGGCGCGTCTGGACGGCCTGTGCCGGCTGCGCGTCAAGGAGGCGAGCGACGGCGAGCGCGTGTTGCCGGGCCATGCCTACATCGCACCCGGCGGACTGCACCTGTCGGTCGATCGCTCGGGCGCGAACTACGTCGCCCGCGTGCGCGACGGCGAGCCGGTGAACCGCCACAAGCCGTCGGTCGAGGTGCTGTTCCGTTCCGCTGCACAGGTCGTCGGCCCGAACGCCCTGGGCGTGATGCTGACCGGCATGGGCGCCGACGGTGCGCAGGCGATGCGCGAGATGCGCGACGCCGGCGCGTGGAACGTCTGCCAGGACGAGGCCAGCTGCGTCGTCTTCGGCATGCCGCGCGAGGCGATCGCGCGCGGCGCGGCGCACGAGGTGCTGCCGCTGGGGCGCATCGCGCCGGCCCTCGTCGACCGCCTTCGAAGCACCGCCGGCCTGAGCACCAGCCGCGTCTGAGCCGCTGCACCGCCCCTGGCGGTTAGCTACAGGAAGAGTTGCTGCAGGTCGGACAGGAAGTCGAAGCCACGTGTCGTCGGCTGCACACGCTGCAGGTCGCGCGTCACGAGGCCGCGTCGCTCGGCCTCGGCCAGCGGCGCGTCGATGGCCGACAGCGGCAGTCCGGTGCGCTCGCGGAAGACGGCCAGCTCGAAGCCCTCACGCAGCCGCAGCGCACCCAGCATGAACTCGAAGGGCAGCGCCGCGCGCGTGACCTCCTCCTCGTTCGACACCGCGCGGCCGGCCGCGGCCTCGGCCATGTAGCGCGTCGGCTCGCGCCAGCGCGCCTGGCGCAGCACGCGGTGCGGGAAACTCAGCTTGCCGTGGGCGCCGGCGCCGATGCCAAGGTAGTCGCCGAATTCCCAGTAGTTCAGGTTGTGCGCACAACGGTGGCCCGGCCGCGCGAAGGCCGAGACCTCGTAGCGGTCCAGCCCGGTGGCCGCCGTGCGCTCGGTGACGAGGTCGAGCATGCGCGCGGCCGTGTCCTCGTCGGGCAGCACCGGCGGTCGGGACGCGAAGCGCGTGTTCGGCTCCAGCGTCAGGTGGTAGACGGACAGATGCGGCGGCGCGAAGGCCAGCGCGGCGTCGAGGTCGCGCCCGAGCGCCGGAAGGTCCTGTCCAGGCAGCGCGTACATCAGGTCGATGTTGAAGGTGTCGAAGGCCACCGCCGCCTCTTCGACCGCGGCACGCGCCTGCGCCGCGTCGTGCACCCGCCCGATGCGCGCCAGCGCGTCGTCGTCGAAGCTCTGCACGCCGACCGACAGCCGCGTGACGCCGGCGCCGCGGAAGGCGCGAAAGCGCTCGCGCTCGAACGTGCCCGGGTTGGCCTCCAACGTGACCTCGCAGCCGGGCTCCAGCGGCAGCCGCGCACGCACGTCGGCCAGCAGGCGGTCGATGCCCTCGGGGCTGAACAGGCTGGGCGTGCCACCGCCGAGGAACACGCTGTGGACGCGCCGGCCCCAGACCAGCGGCAGGGCCGACTCGAGGTCGGCGCGCAGGGCGTCGAGGTAGCGCGACTCCGGCACCTCGCCGCGCGACTCGTGGGAGTTGAAGTCGCAGTACGGGCACTTCTTGAGGCACCATGGCAGGTGCACGTACAGGCCCAGGGGCGGCGGTGCGCCGAGTTGCAGCGTGCCCGGCTTGAGATAGGCATCCATGTACGTGACGCGCGCTCAGCGCAGGCCCCAGGCCTCGCGCATCAACGCCGCCATCTGCCGCGCTGCCAGCGCGCGGTGGCTGTGGACGTTCTTGACCGCGGGCGCCAGCTCGGCGACCGTCGCGCCGAGCGACGGCACGAACACCAGCGGGTCGTAGCCGAAGCCGCCCTCGCCGCGCGGCGCCATCAGGATCTCGCCCTCCCAGCGGCCGAAGGCGATCAGCGGCTCCGGATCGTCGGCGCTGCGCAGCGCGACCAGCGTGCTGACGAAGCGCGCGCGGCGATCGTCGATGCCGGCCAGGCGATCGAGCAGCCAGGCGTTGTTGGCCTCGTCCTGGGCACGCCGCAGCGCTTCGCGCTCGCCACCCTGGTCGGCCGGTACGCGAACCGGCCCGGCGGCGTGGGCCGAGGCCACGCCCGGTGCGCCGCCCAGCGCCGCCACGCACAGGCCGGAGTCGTCGGCGATCGCCGCGCCGCCGGCGGCCGCCGCGGCATGGCGCGCCTTGGCCAGCGCGTTCTCGACGAAGGTCGGATGCGGCTCCTCTGCCTCGGCGATGCCGAGCGCGCCCTGCGGCTGCAGGTCCAGCGCGAGGCCGTCGAACAGCGCGCGCAGCTCGGACAGCTTCTTGGCGTTGTTCGACGCCAGCACCAGCCGCCGCGATGGCGCCAACGCGGTCATCGTTCGAGCGCCCGCTTCTGCGCCGCCACCAGCTCACCGATGCCCTGGCCGGCGAGCGCCAGCAGCGCGTCCATCTCGGCGCGCGTGAAGGGCGCGCCTTCGGCCGTGCCCTGCACCTCGACGA
>CAZQPN010000204.1:0-5712 GCA_964595215.1 uncultured Rubrivivax sp.
CGACGCCACCGTCGGCGAACGCGTCAATTACGGTGCCGGCAGCATCACCGCCAACTACGACGGCGCCAACAAGCACCGCACCCTCATCGGCGACGACGTGCACGTCGGCAGCAACTGCGTGCTGGTGGCGCCGGTGACGATCGGCGCCGGCGCGACGATCGGCGGCGGCTCGACCATCACCGACGACGTGCCGCCCGGCCGGCTGGCGCTGGGGCGCGGCCGGCAGGCGCTGATCGAGGGCTGGCAACGGCCGGTCAAGGCCGCCAAGCGCTGACCGCCCGGGCCGCCGCGGGCGGTCATTCCACGGCGCGATCGACGGTCCCGACGGACTGCGCCTCGACGGTGTCGGCCGCCAGGCACAGGTCCTGCCAGGCGCGCGCCTTGTCTGGCAGGTTGCGCAGCAGGTAGGCCGGGTGGTAGGTGACGACCAGCGGCACACCCTCGTAGACGTGCACGCGGCCACGCAGTCGGCCGATGGCCTCGTTCGTGCGCAGCAGCGAGTGCACCGCGAAGCGCCCCATCGCGAGGATGATGCGCGGCCGCACGAGCGCGATCTGGCGCTGCAGGAAGGGCTCGCAGCGCGCCAGCTCGTCGGGTGCCGGGTTGCGGTTGCCGGGCGGGCGGCATTTCAGCGTGTTGGCGATGTAGACCTGCTGCGCCGGGTCGGCGCCGTCGGCGTCGCGCGACAGCCCGAGTGCCGCCAGCATCTGGTCGAGCAGCCGGCCGGCGGGGCCGACGAAGGGCTCGCCGAGCTTGTCCTCCTGCTCGCCCGGCGCCTCGCCGACGACCATCCAGTGCGCCTGGGTGCCGCCAGTGCCGAACACCGTCTGGCGCCGGCTGGCACCCAGGCCGCAGGCCTGGCAGCCGGCCACTGCCTCGCGCAGCGCTGGCCAGTCCAGCGTCGCGATCCGCGCCGCGCGCGCCGCGTCGTCGCCGGGCAGGGGCATCGGCGCGGGCGCCGGGCGGACGGCGGGCCCGGCCGGACCCGGCGAGGCCGCCGCAGCCCGGCCCGATGCCACCGACGGCCCCTCGCGAACAGTCGCCGGGCGCGCCGTGGCGCCAGGGTCGGCATCCGCCTCGGCGAGCGTGCACACGTCGGCGCCGGCGCGGTCCACGGCCGGCGTCCACACGCGCAGCCCCATGGCCTGCAGCATCGCCTGCTGGCGCTCAGTCCAGGGCATCGGGTCTCCATCCGGCATCGGGGGCGGGCGACGCGGCCGAGCGCACCGGCTGGCGACCCGGGCGCGGCAGCGCCAGGCTCATGACGATGGCGTCCTCGCGCCGCCCGTGCGGCCCGGGGTAGTAGCCGCGCCGCAGGCCGACCTCGCGGAAGCCGCGCCACGCGTACAGGCGCCGCGCGCGCTCGTTGCTCGGCCGCACCTCGAGCCACAGCGAGCGCATCCCGCGCCCCACGGACTCGTCCTCGAGCGCGTCGAGCAGCGCTCGCGCGTGCCCCTGGCCCTCGAAGGCCGGCGCGACCGTGACGTTCAGCAGGTGCATCTCGTCGACCGCCGCCATCGCCACGGCGTAGCCGACGAGCACCCCGCCAGAGTCCTCGCGCAGCTGCGTCCAGTGGCCGGCGGCCAGCGAGTCGATGAAGTGGCTGCGCCGCCACGGGAACGAGTAGGCGGTGCCCTCGATCGCCAGCACGGCGTCGATGTCGGCGAAGCCCATCGGGCCGCGCAGGCGGCCTCCCCCCGACTGCGGCCATGCGCTCATCGTGCCGTCCCCCACCCCGGCTCAGGCGGCAGCACGTGCCGCCCGCTGCGCGGCGCGCTCGGCCGTGGTGAGCGCGACCTTGTCGCGCAGGTACAGCGGCAGCGCGTCGGCCGGATCGAGCGCCGCCCCGGCCGTCCAGGCCCGCTGCGCGCAGCGCAGCAGCGCGGCCGCGCGGTCGTGTTCGACGCCGTGCAGCGCAGCGCCGCCGAGCGCCAGACGGTCGCCGAAGGCGGCGGGCGCCGTGCCGGCAACGACGCGTGGCGGCTGCGCCCGCCAGCGCCCCGCCAGCGCCGCCAGCGTGTAGAGCGCCGGTGCCGTCTCGGCCTGCCAGCCGTCGCCCGCCCACCGGTAGGCGGCGGCGTAGACCTCGTCCATGCGCGCGTCCATCGCGACCCAGACCGTGCCGTCGCGCCACGGGGCGTCCTCGGCCACCACCTCGAGGCTGTCGATCGCCAGCACCGGCACGCCCAGGCCGAGGGCGAGGCCCTGCGCGGCGGCACAGGCGCCGCGCAGGCCGGTGAAGGCGCCCGGGCCGACGCCGAAGGCGATGGCCTGGACGTCGTCCAGCGTCAGCCCGGCCTCGGCCACCACCGCGCGCACGCGCGGCAGCAGCGTCGCCGAGGCCGCCGCGCCGCCCGGGCCGTTCCAGCGCGCGACGCCGGCCGGGCCGAGGGCAGCGACCGCCATGCGCTCGGTCGCGGTGTCGAAGGCCAGCAGCGCCGGGGGTGGAGACGGGGGCGGGCTCATCGCCAAAGTTTAGCCGTGCCATCATGCCGGCCATGCCGCTGCGCCACCTCGCCCGGACCGTCCGCGCCTGCCGGCCCTGGCACTCGCCCGGCACCGAGGCACCGGGGGTCGTCGACACCGCGCTGCGCCGACGGCGCGTCCCGCGGGCGGTCGCCGCGGTGGCTTCGGCCGCGCTGCTGCCCCTCGTCTGCATGGCCCGCCCGCCCGCCGACCCACCGGCGGTGCCGGTCGAGGTGGCCGCCGAACTGCAGCGCGCCCGCGTGCCCACGTCGGCGCTGTCGGTGCTCGTGCAGGAGGCCGGCAGCGGCCGCACGCTGCTGTCGATCAACGCCACGCAGCCGGTCAACCCGGCGTCGCTGGCCAAGCTGGTGACGACCTATGCCGCGCTCGACCGCCTCGGCCCGGCCTGGCGCTGGCGCACGCCGGTATGGCTGACCGGGCCCGTGAAGGACGGCGTGCTGGCCGGCGATCTGGTACTGCGCGGCAGCGGCGACCCGACGCTGGTGGTCGAGCGGCTGTGGCTGCTGCTGCGCCGCGTCCAGCAGGCCGGCGTGCGCGAGATCGGCGGCGACATCGTGCTCGACGCCAGCGCCTTCGCGGTGCCGGCGGTCGATCCGGGCGCGTTCGACGGCGAGCCGCTGCGCCCCTACAACGTGCAGCCCGACGCGCTGATGCTCAACTACAAGTCGGTCGTCTACGGCTTCGTGCCCGACCCGGCGACTGGCCAGGCGCGGATCAGCGCGACGCCGACGCTGGCCGGCGCGCGCGTCGACGCCGTCGTGCCGCTGAGCGACGCGCCCTGCGGCGACTGGCGCGCCGCGCTGCAGGCCGGCTTTGGCGACGACGGCCGGGTGCGCTTCGCCGGCCGGTTCCCGGCCGCCTGCGGCGAGCGCGCCTGGCCGGTCGCCGACCCGGTGCCGGCGACCTACAACGCCCGCCTGGTCGAGGGGCTCTGGCGCGAGATGGGCGGCACGCTGCGCGGCCGCGTGCGCGACGGCAGCGCGCCATCGACGCTGGCGCCGAACTTCGTCGTCGAGTCGCCGGCCTTGTCCGAGGTGGTGCGCGACATCAACAAGTTCAGCAACAACACGATGGCGCGCCAGCTGCTGCTGACCCTTGCCGCCGAGGCCACGCCCGGCCAGCCGGCCACGCCGACCACTGCGCGCGCGGTGCTGACGCAGTGGCTGCAGGAACGCGTCGGCCAGGACGCCGCCGAGGCCTGGATCGACAACGGCGCCGGGCTGTCGCGCGAGGGCCGGCTGTCGGCGCAGGTGCTGGCGCGGCTGCTGCAGCAGGCCTGGGGCAGCCCGGTGATGCCCGACCTGATGGCCTCGCTGCCGGCGGCGGCGCTCGACGGCACCCTGCGTCGGGCACGCATCCCGGCCGGGCGGGCGCACCTGAAGACCGGCTCGCTTCGCGACGTCAGCGGCGTGGCCGGCTACGTGCTTGGCGACGCCGGCACGCGCTACGTCGTCGTTGCCATCGTCAACCACCCGGATGCGGCCGCGGCCCGGCCGGCGATCGACGCGCTGGTGCGCTGGGCCGCCGCCGACGGCAACGGGCGCTGAGGCTTCACCTGGCGCCTGGCGCCGGTTCGCGGCGACCGGCGACCGTGCGGGGCCGTCAGAACGGGTTGTCGCTCGCGCGCGTGACGGCCAGGTTGCCCAGCCGCACCTGGCCGCCGAAAGCCAGGTGGCGCCCGTCGGACCACAGCCAGGTGTTCGATCGCCCGTTGGGCACCAGTGTCTGGCTGGTGCAGTCGGGCAGCGGGGCGGTGGCCAGACAGGCCGCCTCGTCGGCATTGGCAATGCCGAACGACGACGGCGCCTTCACCAGCGCCTGCACCATCTCGTCGGCCAGCACCAGGCCGACGAAACGCCCGTCGTTGACGATGTTGGCGCGCATGCGCGCGTTCAGCGCAGCGACCATGCGGGAAATCAGCGCGGCGCGGTCGGTGTCGGTGTGCGCCGCGCGCTCGGCGAGCGCGAACGGCGACTTGCCGAGGTCGGGCAGCGTGGCGACGATGACGCGCACGTCGCGATCGACGAGGCGGTTGATCTGCGCCGCCAGCCGCTCGCCGCGCGTGCGCAGCTCGTTCAGCAACGCGCCGGTATCGAGCGACGGATCCTGGTCGAACCGGTCGTACAGCTCCCAGACGTCGTTGGCGCCCATCATCACGGTCACCAGGGTCCGCGTGCCCAGCGTGCCGGCGGCGATCTGGGCGTCGATCTGCGCCGCCAGGTCCGCGACCTTGGCGCCGGGGGCGGCAGCCATCAGCGCACGCGGCTCGGCCACGGCGTTGGGGTTGCACTGAGCAAAGACGAAGTCGTAGCGGCGCGCGACGGCCTGGGTCCAGATCGGCTCGGACTGGCATGCCAGGGCGCCGTTGCCGTCCAGGATGTTGACGCCGTACTTGCGGCCGTCGGCCAGCAGCACGCTCGTCTCGTCGCCGAAGGCGATCATGCGCAGCGGGGCGAAGTCCTCGACCTGCGAGGTGCCGCCGCCGCAGGCCGTGAGCAGGCCCAGGCCGGCCAGGGCCGCCAGGCCCAGCCCGTGCCGCAGGCGGGCGCCGGCGCGCCGGCCGAGGGAGTGCAAGAAGGTCATGGTCTCTCCGCCATCGGTGCCGGCCGCCCGGCCGGCATCTCGGTTCGCCAGGTCACGCCGAGGCACGGCGCAACCGGTCATTCACGCCGTCCCAGGCCGGGCCGGTGGGTGGGCGCTCCACCCAGATCTGCCGCGCGCCGGCGTCGTCGAAGGCACGCAGCACCGCGAACAGCTCATGCGCGACCTCGGCGGCATCGGCCGGCATCCGACGATGCCCGCACGCGCCACCTGGAAGCGCGTGGCGCGAATATACCGCCACCGCAGCGCGCGACCCGCCGTCCAGCGCCTGCCAGGCGGCCTGCAGCGCATCGGCGTCGAACAGGCGCACCGGCGCGGACGGCGCGTAATGCGAGACCAGCGTGCCGGGCGCGCGCGGCGACGCCGCGTCCGCCTCGGCCAGCGGCGCGCCCAGCACGGCCTCGATGGCGTCGCGCGGCACGCCACCGGGGCGCAGCAGCGCGGGCGGGTCGGCGGTGCAGTCGACGATCGTCGACTCGATGCCGACCTCGCAGGCACCGCCGTCGAGCACCGTCAGCGCATCGCCGAACTCCTGTCGCACGTGCGCCGCCGTCGTCGGGCTGACGCGCCCGAAGCGGTTGGCGCTCGGCGCCGCGACGCCCGCGACGCCGGCCGCCGCGGCGC
>CAZQPN010000205.1:0-5667 GCA_964595215.1 uncultured Rubrivivax sp.
CGGCAGCCCCGCCACCCGTTCACCACAGGAGCAGCGCCCATGAAGACCGAGGACACGACGATGACCCCCTTGCGCGACACGACCCGGCCGCCGAGGCGGCGCGGCCTGGAGGCATGGCGCCGGCTGCGCACCCTCGGCTCCGCCCTCGGGCTGGCGGCGCTGGCCTTCGTCCTGTGGGCGTTGCAGCCCGACGTTCGCGCGCCGGCGGCCGGCGCCGCGCACGCAGGCTGGGGCGCCGAGGCCGCGCACGCGACGGCCGATGCGCCGCTGGCGTGGCTGCCGATGGCGCCGGCGAATGCCTGCGGGCTCGGCGCGTCGAGCTGCTTCAAGTGCCACAACGGCACGCGGGCCCCCGCGCCGACGAGCGACCCGGCGAAGGCGCCGTGGCATGTGCATCACGCCAAGGTCAACAACTCCTGCGTCGGCTGCCACAAGGGCAACCCACGCATCATGAAGGAGGAGCTCGCCCACGCAAAGATGGTCGCCAAGCCGCGCGACAACACCAGCGAGTCCTGCGGCACCTGCCACACCGCCGACCTGGCCAAGGTCCAGGGTGCCTACACCGGAGGGAAATGAAATGAACCGAACCACCCGTGCCCCGCGTGCCGACCGCCGTCGTGCGTCGATCCTGCGCCTGGCGGCGCTGTCCGCCGCCGCGCTGCCGCTGGCGGCGGCGGCTGGCCCGACGATCGAGTTCGGCCAGGGCAGCACCCTCAACTTCACCTATGCGCTGCAGATCTGGAACGAGACGCGCGGCTTCACGTCGTCGACCAACCCGGCGTCGTCGAGCGACACCTTCCTGCGCCGTAACCGGCTCGCGCTGACGGGTCAGTACAACGACGCGATCGGCTTCTACGCGCAGCTCGAGGCCGGCGGCGACGGCCGCGGCGGCGACAACGACCGCAGCATCTTCTGGCGCGATGCCTACATCACCTTCGACTACCGCGACGAGTTGCGCTTCATCGTCGGGCGGGTCAAGAACACCTTCTCGCGCGAGAATCTCGAGGCCTGCCTAGAGCCGCTGACGCTGGACCGGGCCGAGGTGCTCTCGTACACGCCGTTCGCCGGTACGCGCGACATGGGCGTGGCGGTGTGGGGCAACCTGATGGACGCCAAGCTGCAGTACCGGCTGATGGTGGCCGACGGCCGCGAGGGCTCCTACGTGCCGAAGAACCGACCACGCGTCACCGGCCGCGTGCACGTCAGCCTGTGGGACCCGGAGTTCAGCTATGGCTACCAGGGCACCTACCTCGGCACGCAGCGGGTGCTGACCTTCGGCGCCTCGTACGACACCCAGCCCGACGTCGCCTACGGCAACTACCTCTCGCGTGCCGACATCAAGGACTACAAGGCCTGGACCGTCGACGCGTTCATGGAGCTGCCGACCGCCAGCGGTGTCTTCACCGTCAGCGCCGCGGTGTTCGACTACGACACCGGCGGCGCGTTCGCCGGCGCGCCCGACCCGGGGCTGAGCGTCAACTCCGACCTCAAGGGCCACTACCTGAAGGGCGGCTACATGCTGCCGGGCAAGATCGGGCCGGGCCGGCTGCAGTTCTTCGCCCGCCACGAGAAGCTCGACTACGGCGTCAAGACCGGCCTGGCCGAGTATTTCGACAACACCTGGAACGGCATCGGCTTCAACTACTACATCGACGGCCAGCGGGTGAAGGTGACGGGCGAATTCAACCGCATCAAGTACGACACCCAGCACCCGGTCGACCAGAGCCTGCGCGACTACGGGCAGGCTACACTGGCGCTGCAATTGATCTTCTGATCGCGCGCGCGCCGGCCGGTCAGCCGTCGCGCGGCCCCAGCCGGTGGTCGCGCGACGCGCAGACGGGCCAGGGGACCGAGGCGTGGCGTGCGCACCGGTGCCCCTGATGACGACTGCTTCGCCCCCGCCGATCGCCGCCGTCGACGCCGCCGCCTCCGGCGCGCCGGCCGACGGCAGCCGCGTGCCGCTGGCCAGCCACCGGCTGGCGCCGCTGGCGCTGGCCTTGCTCGGCGCTGCGTTGTACGCGTGGCTCGGCGCCTACTGGCACGACAGCCGCGGCGCCATGGCGCTGGGCAGCGTGCTGGCCGCCCTGGCCGCCGCGGGGACGGCGCGCCTGGCGGCCGAGGTCGCCGCGCTGCGGCAGCTCGAGCACGGCATCCACAATGCCCGTGAAGGCCTGCTGCAGCCGACCGCCGAACGCGGACTGGGCTGGACCTTCGCCGGCCGCCTGATCCCGGAGCACAACCAGACGGTCGCCGCACTCGCGCTGATGTTCCGCACGGTCGAGGACTGCCAGGTGCGTTTCCTGCACGAACGCAACCGCGTCACGACCATCCTGCAGGGCCTGCCCGGGGCGCTGCTGGGCATCACCGACGAGCTCGAGGTCTCGATCGCCAACCGCCAGGCCGAGGCGCTGTTCGGCGTCGACCCCGGGGCGCTCGCGGGGCGCAACCTGTTCGACCTGCTGGTGCCCGACGACCACGGCCGAACGCTGCTGCGCGACGCGTTCCTGTACAAGCACGCGATCCGGCAGCAGGAGCTGGTCCTGCAGCTCGACGGCCGCGCGCGCCACTTCGGCATCAGCCTGGCCTTCTACAGCGACGAGCAGGACGACATCGCCGGCGTGATGATCCTGCAGGACGTCACCGATCAGCGCATGCTGATGGAGACCGTGGCGATGCGCGAGAAGCTGGTCGCGATGGGCCAGCTCGCCGCCGGCGTGGCGCACGAGCTGAATACCCCGCTGGGCAACATCCTCGGCTACGCGAAACTGATGCGCAACGCGGCCACCGCGCCGGAGACGCGCGACGGCTACGCCGATATCGTCGTCGCCGAGGCCCGACGCTGCTCGCGCGTGGTGCAGGACCTGCTGGCCTACGCGCGCAAGGACAACTGCGGCGGCGAGACCTGCGACGTCAACCAGACCGTGCGCGAGTTGCTCGACGCCTTCATCCACTGCCGGCTGCAGCGCTACGGCATCGATGTCGAGCTGCAGCTCGACCCCGGGCTGCAACTCGTCGAGGGCGGCTGTGGCGAGCTCGACATCGCGCTGACCAACGTGATGTCCAATGCCATCCACGCGCTGGCGGGCACGCCGCAGCCGCGCATCGTGATCCGCACATGGGCCGAGCCGGCGCATGTCGCGATCTCGGTGGCCGACAACGGACCCGGCGTGCCGCTGCCAGCGCGCAGCCGGCTGTTCGACCCCTTCTTCACGACCAAGGACGTCGGTCAGGGCTCGGGCCTGGGGCTGTTCATCAGCCAGGCCGTCGTCACACGGCGCGGCGGGCGCATCGACTTCGACGCCTGCCACGCCGATGGTGCGTGCTTCGTCATTCGGCTGCCGCGCGTCGACGTCGCGCGCGTTCGCGCCTCATGAGCGAGCCTGGCCGTTCCCAAGCGCTCATCCCGGAGCGCGCAGCGCGGAGGGTCGGCCAGTGAGTGCCGCGACCGAGCCGGTGGCGGTCGTCCGCCGCGCGCGGGACGACGGCACCGCGTCCGACACGCGGCCGCTCGTCGTCGTCGCCGAGGACGACCGCCACATGCGCGAGCTGATCGCGATCGTGCTGCGCGAGTCGTCGCTGCCGATGCGCATCGTCGCGGTCGACAGCGCGGTGGCGGCGATGGACGTGCTGGAGGAGCACGCGGCGGCGGTCGTCGTCACCGACCTGTGCATGCCGGGTCCGGACGGGCTGGACCTGCTGCGCTTCGTCCGCTCGCACCAGCCGCTGTGCCAGGTGCTGCTGGTGACCGGGTTCGCGAGCATCGATTCCGCGATCACCGCGATCAAGGAGGGCGCCTTCGACTACGTGCAGAAGCCGTTCGACGACGAGCGGCTGCGCGCGCTCGCGGAATCGGCGCTGAACTACCACCTCGCGCTGGCCGAGTCGGCGCGGCTGCGCCAGGGGGCGGGTGCCGCCGGGGGCGACGCGTCGCAGGACAGTCCGCTCGTCGGGCGGTCCCCGGCCATGCAGGCGATCGACCGCCTGATCGAGGCCGCCGCTGTCTACGACGCCGGCGTGCTGGTTTCGGGCGAGAGCGGCAGCGGCAAGGAGCTGGTGGTGCGGCGCATCCACCAGCTCGGCGCGCGGCGGCAGCGCCCGTTCATCGCCATCAACTGCGCGGCCATCCCCGAGACGCTGATCGAGAGTGAGCTGTTCGGCTACCGGCGCGGCGCCTTCACCGGGGCGGAGCGCCACAAACCCGGGCTGTTCGAGGCGGCCGACGGCGGCACGCTGTTCCTCGACGAGATCAACAGCGCGCCGGCGGCGCTGCAGGCCAAGCTGCTGCGCGTGCTGCAGGACGGCGCCTTCTACCCCGCCGGCGCGACCGAGGCGGTGCAGGTGGACGTGCGCGTGATCGCGGCGGCCAACGCACCGTTACGGCAGTTGGTCGACAGCGGCGAGTTCCGCAAGGACCTGTACTACCGGCTGTCGGTGATGGAGATCGACATCCCGCCGCTGCGCGAGCGGCGCGACGACATCCTGCCGCTGGCGCTGCACTTCCTGGAAAAGCACTCCGCGCGCATGGGCAAGCCGGCGAGCGGCTTCTCGCCCGCGGTGCTGGCCGCGCTGATGCGCCACGACTGGCCGGGCAACGTGCGCGAGCTGGAGAACCTCGCGCAGCGCATGCTGATCATGGCCTCGCGCGAGGTCATCGACGTCGACGTCCTGCCGGCGCACCTGACCGAGGCGCGCGGCCCCGAGGCGCACCATGCGCTGGACCACATGCCGCCGCAGAGCCTGGAGGACATGGAGGCCTACCTGATCCGCAAGACGCTGCGCAAGACCAGCGGCGACCGCACGCTGACGGCGCAGATCCTGGGCATCGACAAGTCGACGCTGTGGCGCAAGATCAAGCGCTACGGGATCGATGAGTAGGGGCCGGCGGTGGCGACGCGAGGTGGCGGGCTCGCATGCGCGGGCGTCTCGCCCTCGAGCAGCGGCTGGAAGATCATCGCTGAGCCTTGGTGGGCGCTGACTGTTGACGGGCTGGCACCGGCCAACCCCGGAGCGCAGAACGGTCGGCCGGCGCGAACCTGTCGCTTGTCCCATCGGGCCGCACCGGACGCGTCGACCCTCCGGATGCCACCGATGGGAAGCAGGGTCCGCGACAGAGCCGCCTGCAAGCGACCAGTCGATGCGCAGGGGCCAACGTCCAGGGTCTCGACAACGCGCCTGACGGTTGGCTCGTCGCCCCAGTCTGCCCGGAGCGCGCCATGGCGGTCGATGACCAACTGGGGCAGTCGCCCAGATGTCGCGGGCTGCCTTGCGGTGGCGGCGTCACCGCGGACCCGTTGTCCTGCCGCGGCCAGGCTGCCCGCAGCGGTCGCAGCCGGCTGTCCGGAACGGCCGCTCCGCCCGAGTCACCGTTCGACGACATCGCTGGCCGCACCGCCTACCGGCTGGTGAGCGATCTCACGCTGCGCCTGATTGTTCGACGACGGACCGATTGGCGCAGTGGTTGCCGGTCCTGCTGAAACGAGTCGATGCCTTTGCCTGGCTGGACTCTGTGCGATGGCGAACCATGCGCGACGGGCGGGGGTTGAATACCCCGGCGCAGCAGTAAGCCGGCCTGCTGATCGGTTTGCCCTGGTGGATCAGCAGCGCGGTTGGCCCGGCAATGGTGCTGGCGGTGATCGTGCGGGCGCGCTGGTCGGTGCTGCTGCGTGG
>CAZQPN010000206.1:0-5658 GCA_964595215.1 uncultured Rubrivivax sp.
CAGGCGGCGCGCTCGCCGGCCAGCGTCAGCGCACCCGCGGCGCCGCCGGTGGCATCCATCAGCGCCTGCTCGAAGGCCGCCGGCGGCAGCGCCAGCAGTTCGTCGGCGCGCGCGTCCGGCACCGACCACACGAGGCCCAGGCTGGTGCCGGGCTCGGGCCGGTCGAAGGGCAGCAGCGCCAGCACGTCCGGGCTGCGGAACCACTGCCGCGCCAGGCCGCCGTGCGGGCGGTCGGCCACCAGCCGCGCCGCGACGCCCTTCTGGCCGTACCAGCGGATCGGCATGCGCACGCCAAGCGCGGCACGGGCGGCCGAGTCCCGGCCCTCGGCGATCACCGTCAGGGCGACCGGGGGGCAGGCGCCGACATCGGCCGCGACCGGATGCAGGTGCGGCGCGAAACGCACCGCGGCGCGCAGCGCCGACTCGAGTTCACCCGCATCGACGATCCAGGCCAGGCGCTCGACGCCACTGCGCCAGGCCGAGAAATCGAGCACGGCGCCAGGCGCGTCGCCCTCGATATGCATGTCGAGCACCTCGGTGCGGGCGTCGGCCGGCAGCGCGTCCCACACGCGCAGCCGCTGCAGCAGCGCCACCGAGGCGTCGTTGAGCGCGTAGGTGCGCACGTCGGGCCGCGCCGGCACCGCAGCGGCCGGCCGCTGCGGTGCCAGCGCCACCTGCAGGCCCAGGCGGCCGAGCGCCAGCGCCGTCGCCATCGCGACCGCACCCGATCCGCGCACGCAGACATCGTTTGTCATCGACGGCCATTGTAGGAAGCCGGGCCGGGGCCCGCAGGCACAATGCCGGTTGGCCTTGCCGTGCGCCTCAGCGGCTGGCCGGCAAGCCTGCCACCACCCCCGAAGCGTCCCATCGATCCCTGCCGTGAGCGATCTGAACATCACCCTGGCGGCCATCGGCCTGCACCCGATCAAGTCCTGCGGCGCGCTGGCGCCGCGCGAGGCGCTCGTGATCGAGACCGGGCTCGAGTTCGATCGTGCGTGGATGGTCGTCGACGACCACGGCGAGATGCTGACGCAGCGCGATCTGCCGCGCATGGCCCTGATCAAGCCGACGATGCGGCTGGACGACCTGGTGCTGCGCGCGCCCGGCATGCTGGCGCTGCACCTGTCGCTCGACGCGGTCGAGGACCGCACCCGGGTGCGCGTCTGGGACGACGTCGTGCGCGCCTACGACATGGGCGCGCTGGCGGCGCAGTGGTTCAGCGACTTCCTCGGGCGGCCGTGCCGGCTGGTGCGCTTCGACCCCGACGAGCGCCGCCTGTCGGACCGGCGCTGGACCGGCGAGGCCGAGGCGGAGACGGCATTCGCCGACGGTTTCGCGCTGCTCGTCGCGTCGACGGCGTCGCTCGCCGAGCTGAACCGCCGGCTCGCCGACGCGGGCGAGGCACCGGTCGGCATGGAGCGCTTCCGTGTCAACCTGGTGCTCGACGGTCTGGAGGCCTTCGACGAGGACCATGTCGACGAGATCACCTTCGACGCCGACGGCGGGCCGGTGCGCATCCGCCTCGTCAAGCCCTGCACGCGCTGCGGCATCCCGAACACCGACCCCGTCAGCGCCGAGGTCGGGCGCGAGCCCGGGCGCACGCTGGCGGCCTTCCGCAGCGACCCGCGCATGGGCGGAGCGGTGACCTTCGGCATGAACGCCATCGTCGTCGAGGGCGCCGACCGCGTGCTGCGCGTCGGGACGACGGGCACGGCGACGCTGAACGTCTGAGGGCGCCCAGGCCCGCCGCCGCACCGGCCCGCGGAGCCCGGCAGCCCGTCCCGGCCCCGCCGCCTCCACCAACCCGCGACGATCCCCATGACCCGCCTCGCGACCTGGCAGCTGTTCGCGCTCGCGGTCGGCATCTGGGGCACGACCTGGCACGCCATCGTCTACCAGCTCGCCGCCATGCCACCGGCCTGGGGCGTGGCGGTGCGTTTCGCGCTCGCCGCCGTCGCGGTGCTGGCGCTGGCGGTCTGGCGCGGCGACCGGCTGCGCGTGCCGGCCACCGCGCAGGCGCGGTTCGCGCTGCAGGGCGTCTTCATGTACGGCGTGTCCTACGTCTGCGTCTACCACGCCGAGCTGCACGTGCCGTCGGGCCTGGTGGCGGTGGGCTACTCGGCGTCGCCGCTGCTCGCCGGCGCCGGCGCCTGGCTGCTGTGGCGCACGCCGCTGTCCCGGCGCTTCCTGGCCGGCGGCGCACTCGGCGTCGCCGGCGTGGCACTGATCTTCGCGCCGGAGCTGGCCGCCGTCGGCGCGCGCCCGACGGCGACCCTCGGCCTGATCTACACGGTGGCGTCGGTCGCCCTGTCGGCCGTCGGCGCGCTGGCCGCGAGCCGCAACGCGGTGCACCGGCTGCCGTTCCGGCCCGCGCTCGGCTGGGGCCTGGCCTGGGGCGCCGCGGCGGCGACCGCGCTCGCCTTCGCCGAAGCGCCACCGCCGGCGCTGCCGACGGCGCCGTCGTGGTGGATCTCGCTGGCGTACCTGTCGATTGCCGGCACGGTGCTGGCCTTCAGCGCCTTCCTGACGCTGCAGCAGCGGCTGGGACCGGGTCCGGCGGCCAGCATCGGGGTCATGACGCCGGTGTTGGCGCTGGCGGTGTCGACCGCCTTCGAGGGCTTCCGGCCGGGCCTGTGGACGCTGGCCGGCGCGGCGCTGGCGCTGGCCGGCAACGCGCTGATGCTGCGCCGCGGGGCCGGCGTCGCGCGGTCGCTGGCGGAGACCGGCGGCGCGCCGCCAACGGCCCTGCCGGCGGCACCGGCCCCGCCCGTCAGGCCGGCGGCGGACGGCGCTCGGGCAGCGCAATGAACTCGGTCTCGCCCGGCACCGCCTCGAAGCGGCCGGCGGCCCAGTCGTCGGCCGCCCGCGCGATGGCCTCGCGCCGGCTGGCCACGAAGTTCCACCAGACGATTCGCTCGCCCAGCGGCGCGCCGCCAATCAGCGCGACGCGCGTCTCGCCGCCCTCGTCGACGGCCGCCAGCAACGGTTCCTCGCCCGGCGCCAGCCGCACCATGGTGTGCGGTGCGATCGTCGTCCCGTCGAGCGTGAACGGGCGGTCGATGCCGTAGACGGCGCGCTCGTCGGCCGGCGGCAACGGCAGCGCGTCGCCGGCCGACAGCACGATGTCGGCGAACAGCGTCGGCGACGCGGCGCGCACCGGCGAGCGCGCGCCGAAAGCCTGGCCGACGAGCAGCCGCAACCGCGCGCCGCCGACCTCGAAGGCCGGGATGGCGTCGGCCGGCGTGTGCGCGAAGGCCGGCTCGCCCGCCTCGTCGGCCTCGGGCAGGCCGACCCACAGTTGCAGGCCGTGGCTGCGGCGGCGGCGGCCGCGCAGGTCCTCGGGCGCGCGCTCCGAGTGCACGATGCCGCGGCCGGCGGTCATCCAGTTGATCGCGCCGGGCTCGATGCGCTGGACGACCCCGGTCGAGTCGCGGTGCATCATCGCGCCGTCGAACAGGTAGGTCACGGTGGCCAGGCCGATGTGCGGGTGCGGGCGCACGTCGTGGTCGTCGCCCGGCCCGGCCTCGACGGGGCCGAAGTGGTCGAAGAAGACGAAGGGGCCGACACTGCGGCAGGCCGCGGCCGGCAGCGCGCGCCGCACCGTGAAGCCGCCGCCGAGGTCGTGCGGCCGCGGGGCCCAGGAGAGTCGGTCGTTCATCGTCGCGTCCTTTGCACAGGCGGCCCGGCGCGCCGGGCCAGGGTGTCATGGTGTTGTCGCAGGGGACCCGTAAACTGGTCGGATGTCCGACCCGCTTCCGTCGTCCGTGCGCCTGCTCAACCGCGAACGCTCGATCCTCGAGTTCAACCGGCGCGTGCTGGCCCAGGCCGAGCGGGACGACGTGCCGCTGCTCGAGCGCCTGCGCTACATCACCATCGTATCGTCGAACCTCGACGAGTTCTTCGAGGTCCGCTACGCCGACTACCTCGAGGCGGCACGCGCCGGCACCGGCGCCACCCTGGCCGAGCTCGACGCCGTGGCGGCCGCGGCGCACGAGCTGATCGACGCCCAGTACGCGCTGTTCAACCGCCAGGTCATGCCGGCGCTTCAGCGCGAGGGCATCGACATCATCAACCACGAGCAGCGCGACGCCGCACAGCGCGCCTGGGTGCGTCACTTCTTCGAGACCCAGGTGCGGCCGCTGCTGGTGCCGGTCGGGCTGGACCCGTCGCACCCCTTCCCGCAGGTCGCCAACAAGTCGCTCAACTTCGTTGCCAAGCTCAACGGCCGCGATGCCTTCGGGCGCGAGAACCCGATCGTCATCGTCAAGGTGCCGCGCGTGCTGCCGCGCGTGATCCGCATGCCGGCCGAGGTCTGCGGCGGCCGCCAGGGCTTCGTGCTGCTGACCAGCGTGATCCGCGCCCACCTCGGCGAGCTGTTCCCGTCGCGCACGGTGGAGTTCTTCTCGCAGTTCCGCGTCACGCGCGACTCCGATCTCGAGGTCGAGGACGCCGATGTCAAGAACCTGCGCCACGCGCTGCGCAGCGGCCTGACGACGCGCCACTTCGGGCAGGCGATCCGGCTCGAGGTGGTGGCCACCTGTCCGCCGGAGCTGTACCGCTTCCTGCTGGGGCAGTTCGCGCTGCCGGACAACGCGCTGTACCTGGTCGACGGCCCGGTCAACCTGGTGCGGCTGAACCAGCTGATCGACCAGGCCGACGCCGATCACCTGCGCTTCCCGCCCTTCGAGCCAGCTTGGCCGCAGGCCCAGCTGCCGCGCGGCATGTCGGTGTTCGAGCGCCTGCGGCGCGCCGACCTGCTGCTGCACCACCCGTTCGAGAGTTTCGAGCCGGTGATCCAGTTCCTGCGCGAGGCGGTGCAGGACAAGGACGTGCTGGCGATCAAGATGACGATCTACCGCACCGGCGCGCAGTCGGCGCTGATGGACCTGCTGATCGACGCGGCGCGGCGCGGCAAGGAGGTGACCTGCGTCGTCGAGCTGAAGGCGCGCTTCGACGAGGAGGCCAACATCAACTGGGCCGAGCGGCTGGAGGCGGTCGGCGCGCAGGTCGTCTATGGCGTCGTCGGGCTGAAGACGCACGCCAAGCTGCTGCTGGTGACGCGGCGCGAGGGCATGCGCGACGGTGTGCGCGGCGACTCACGGCGGGCGTCGCTGGGTCGCCTGCGGCGCTACGCCCACCTGTCGACGGGCAACTACAACCCGCGCACCGCACGGCTGTACACCGACATCGGCTTCCTCACGGCCGACCCGGCGCTGACCGCCGACGCCGACTCGGTGTTCCACCAGATCGCCAGCCAGACCCGCCTGCGGCGCCCGCAGCAGCTCGTCTCGGCACCGTTCCAGCTGCACAAGCGCATGGTCGGCTTCGTCGACCAGGTGGCCGAGGCGGCGCGCCAGCAGCGGCCGGCGCGCATCGTGCTGAAGCTCAACGCGCTGACCGACCCGCCGCTGATCGCCGCGCTGCTGCGCGCCGGTCAGGCCGGCGCGTCGATCGACCTCGTCGTGCGTGGCGCCTGCATGCTGCCGCCAGGGGTGCCGGGCGTCAGCGAACACATCCGCGTGCGATCGGTGATCGGCCGCTTCCTCGAGCACAGTCGGGTGATGTACTTCCGCTGGGGGCGCACCGAGAACGAGGAGGCGCTCTACCTCAGCAGCGCCGACTGGATGAGCCGCAACATGTTCGGGCGCATCGAGGTCG
>CAZQPN010000207.1:0-5634 GCA_964595215.1 uncultured Rubrivivax sp.
GGGCGATCTTCGCGCTCACCGGGCTGGACTACCTGGGCTACGGCCTGCCGGCGCCGACGCCGAGCTGGGGCGAGCTGATCGACCAGGCGCTGCAGGTGGAGAACCGCAGCAAGCTGTGGCTGATCCTGGCGCCGTTCACCGCGCTGACGGTGACGCTGGTGCTCGTCGTCTTCATCGGCGAGTCGGTGCGCGAGGCCTTCGATCCGAAGCGGTATGCGCGCTATGAGTGAGGGCGGCCGGCCGGTGACGGGCGCGCGTTGGCTGTGGCGGCTCGCTGCGCTGGGCGCGCTGTGGCTGGCCGCCGGCATGGCGGCCGGGCAGGGCGGGGCAGCCGCGCCGGATGCGGCGCCGGACGCGCCGACCGTTTCGACCGTGGCCGATGCGGCCCCCGCGGGGCGCATCACGCTGCCTGCGGGTGTCGTCTGGGAGACCAACGAGGACGACCCGCCGATCGGCTCGGCGCAGGCCATCCGCGGGGGCACGCTGCGCGACTCGATCGGCTCGTACCCGCTCACGCTGCGGCTGATGGGGCCGAACTCCAACGACGCCTTCGCCGGCTGGAACCGGCAGTCGAGCTTCGATTTCGGTCTCGTCCGGCTGCACCCGGTCAGCGACCGCTTCATGCCGTGGATGGCCACGCACTGGTCCGTGCAGCCCGATCAGCGCACCATCTACTTCAGGCTCGACCCCGACGCGCGCTGGAGCGACGGCAAGCCGGTGACGGCGAGCGACTACGTGTTCACGCTCGAGATGATGCGCTCCGAGCACATCGTCGACCCGTTCTACAACAGCTACGCCGAGCGCTTCTACGAGTCGATCGACGCCGTCGACGACCGTACCCTGCGCATCGTCGGCAAGCGGCCGAGCTGGCGTCCGCTGTTCGATTACGGCGCGATCTGGCCGACGCCGCGCCACGCGCACGTGCTGGATGCCGACTGGGTCAAGCGCATGACCAACGTGCCGCAGGTGGTGCCGGGCCCCTACGTCGTCAGCGAGATGGTGCGCGGCGAGTCGGTCACGTTGCAGCGCGTGGCCAATTGGTGGGGCGACGGCAAGCGCCGCTTCCGCGGCCTGTACAACTACGACCGCATCACGCTGCGCGTGGTGCCGACGGAGCGGCGCCTGGACTGGCTGCGTCGCGGCGAGCTCGACATCATGGAGGGCACCTCGGCACGCTCGTGGAACGAGGATTTCACCTTCCCGGCGGTGCGCAAGGGCTGGATCCGCCGCGCGCGGCTGATGACGAACTGGCCGTCGGGCATGTACGGCCTGCACATGAACCTGGAAGCGCCTATCTTCCAGGACAAGGACGTGCGCAAGGCGATGCAGTACCTGCTGAACTTCGACCGCGTCAACGACAACCTGATGTACGGCGAGTTCGTGCGCCTGGTGTCGTACTTCGAGGGCACCGAGTTCGCGAGCCCCGAGGTCAGGCCCTACGGCTTCGACCCCGCCAAGGCGCGCGAGCACCTGGCGCGCGCCGGCTGGCACCGGCCGGCCGAACTTCGCGCGCGCACCGGGTGGGGCAAGCTCGGCAACGCCGTGCGCGGACTGCTGTTCACGCGCACCGACAGCGACGACGTGCTCGTGAACGAGCGCGGCGAGAAGCTCAGCTTCACGCTCGTCCACGGCAGCAAAGGGCTGGAGCGGCACCTGACGGTGATGCAGCAGGAGTTCCGCCGCGCCGGCGTCGACATGCGGCTGCGCCTGCTGGAGCCAGGCACCGCCTTCGAGCGCGGGCTGGAACGCAAGTACGAGATGACCGTGACCGGGCGTACCACCGGGTTCTATCCGTCGCCGCGGCAGTACTTCCACACCGAGTTCAAGGCGACGACGAACAACAACAACATCTGGGGCTTCGGCACGCCCGAGGTCGACGACCTGATCCGCATCTACGAGGACGAACTCGACCCCGATGCGCGCCGGCGCGCGATGCACCGCATCGACGAGATCGTGCACGACGAGGCCTTCTACATCCCGTTCTGGACCGCACCCTTCATCCGCGTCGTCTACTGGGACCATGTCCGATTCCCCGACAACTGGATCCCGCCGCGCACCGAGCAGCTGATCGACCACATGGTCACGTGGATCGACCCGGCACGCCGCGCCGCGCTGGAGCAGGCGATGCGCGAGGACCGGGCGCTGCCCGACGAGGGTCCGCTGGACAAGGACCCCTACGGTCTGCGCGCCAAGGCGGCAGGGCGCTGAGGGGGCGGGCAAGGACATGGCACTGCTCGAGATCGACAACCTTCAGGTCGGCTTCGACACCGAGGCCGGGCTGATGCGCGCCGTCGACGGCGTCTCGCTGGCGGTGGAGGCCGGGCAGACGCTGGGGCTGGTCGGCGAATCCGGCTGCGGCAAGAGCGTGACCGCGGCGTCGGTGCTGCGCCTGGTGCCGAGCCCGCCGGGCCGCATGCTCGGCGGCGCGATCCGCTTCGATGGCCGGGACGTCCTGGCGCTGCCGCGCGACGCGCTGCAGCAGCTGCGCGGGCGCGAGATCGCGATGGTCTTCCAGGACCCGATGACCTCGCTCAATCCGGTGTTCACCGTCGAACGGCAGCTGTGGGAGGTGCTGGCGCTGCGCTTCGGGATGGACCGCGCCGCGGCGCGCGCGCGCTCGGCCGAGATGCTGCGCACGGTGGGCATCGCCGAGCCCGAGGTACGTCTGGCCGCCTACCCGCACGAACTCTCCGGCGGCATGAAGCAGCGCGTGATGATCGCGATGGCGCTGCTGTGCGAGCCGCGGCTGTTGATCGCCGACGAGCCGACGACGGCGCTGGACGTCACGGTGCAGGCGCAGATCCTGCACCTGATGCGCGAGCTGCAGCGCGAGCGCGGCACGGCGCTGCTCTTCATCACCCACGACATGGGCGTGATCGCCGAGATGTGCGACCAGGTGGCGGTGATGTACGCCGGCCGCGTCGTGGAGCGCCGGCCGGTGGTCGCGCTGTTCGAGGCGCCGCGCCACCCCTACACGCGCGGACTGCTGGACAGCGTGCCGCGCCGCGGCGTGGCGCACAAGGCCGAGCTGCCGACCATCGAGGGCACGGTGCCATCGCTGCTGGACCCACCGCCGGGTTGCCGCTTCGCCGAGCGATGCGCCCGCCGAGCGGCGCTGGACCGGGCGGCACAGGCGCGCTGCGACGGCGAGGATCCGCCCCTGCAGCCCGACGGCGACGGCTGGGTGGCGTGCCATTTTCCGCTCGGCCCGACCACGAGGGTGGCAGCGTGTGTCGGGGGCAGCGCGAGTGGCGGCGGGCCCGCCGGGGAGACGGCGTGAGCGAATCGACGATCGCGCGTGCCGCGGCGCGGCTGGCGGCCGAAAGGGCCGCCTCGCCGACACCGTCAACCCCGGCCGGGGCGGAGGCCCCGCTGCTGGAGGTCGAGGACCTGCACAAGCACTACCCCGTGCGCGGCGGCGTGTTCGGCCGCACGGTGGGCATGGTGCGCGCGGTGGCCGGCGTGAGCTTCACCGTGATGCCGGGGCAGACGGTGGGGCTGGTGGGCGAATCCGGCTGCGGCAAGTCGACCCTCGGGCGCACGCTGATGCGGCTGGAGGCGCCCACCGCCGGCCTCGTGCGCTTCGACGGCCGCGACCTCGCGCACGCCAGAGGGGGCGAGCTGCAGCGGCTGCGGCGCGACATCCAGATGGTGTTCCAGGACCCGTACTCGTCGCTCAACCCGCGCATGACGGTGGGCGAGATCGTGCGCGAGCCGCTGGTCGTCCACCGCATCGGCGGCAAGGCCGAGCAGCTCGACCGCGTGCGCGAGCTGCTGCGGACCGTGGGGCTGGCCTCCGAGATGATGAGCCGCTATCCCAACGAGTTCAGCGGCGGCCAGCGTCAGCGCATCGGCGTGGCGCGCGCCCTGGCGCTGGACCCGCGTCTGGTGATCGCCGACGAGCCGGTGTCGGCGCTGGACGTGTCGGTGCAGAGCCAGGTGCTCAACCTGATGGTGCGGCTGCAGCGCGAGCGCGGCCTGGCCTACGTCTTCATCAGCCACGACCTGTCGGTGGTGCAGCACGTCAGCGACACGGTGGCCATCATGTACCTGGGCCGCATCGTCGAGATGGGGCCGGTGGACCGCATCTTCGGTGCGCCGGCGCACCCGTACACGCGGGCGCTGCTGCAGGCCGTGCCCTCGGCCGACCCGCGCCGCCGGCGCGAGCGCGTGCCGCTGCAGGGCGAGACGCCGAGCCCGATGGCCGCCCCGGCCGGCTGTGCCTTTGCGCCGCGCTGCGCGTACGCCACCGCGGCCTGCCGGCAGACGACGCCGGCCCTGGAGCCCGTGACGGCGGGCGTGGCCGGCGCCGCCCATGTCGTCGCCTGCATCCGGCGCGACGAGATCGGTCCGTGGCGGGCCGACGCGGGCTGAGCCGAGGACGCTGTCCTCCCGCACCGGGCCGGTGCTGCGACGGGCCACGCCGAACGAGAACGGCCCGCACGAGGCGGGCCGTCGACGGTCAGCGCAGGGCCGCGGTCAGACGCTCACCGCCTTGGCGGTCTCCGCGTACTCCTCGATCTGGTCGAAGTTCATGTAGCGGTAGACCTTGTCGCCATCGGCGTTGATCACGCCCATGTCGGCGTGGTACTCGGCGACGGTCGGCAGGCGCCCCAGCTTGGAGGCGATCGCCGCCAGTTCGGCCGAGGCCAGGAACACGTTGGTGTTCTTGCCCAGCCGGTTCGGGAAGTTGCGCGTGCTGGTCGAGACCACCGTCGCGCCTTCCCTGACCTGGGCCTGGTTGCCCATGCACAGGCTGCAGCCGGGCATCTCGGTGCGCGCGCCGGCGCTGCCGAAATTGGCGTAGTGACCTTCCTTGGTCAGTTCGCTGGCGTCCATCTTGGTCGGCGGCGCCACCCACAGCTTGACCGGGATGTCGCGCTTGCCTTCCAGCAGCTTGCTCGCCGCGCGGAAATGGCCGATGTTGGTCATGCACGAGCCGATGAAGGCCTCGTCGATCTTCGTGTTCTGCACGGCCGACAGCGGCTTGACGTCGTCCGGGTCGTTCGGGCAGCACAGCAGCGGCTCGTTGATGTCGGCCAGGTCGATCTCGATCACGGCGGCGTACTCGGCGTCCGGGTCCGCTTCCAGCAGCTTCGGTGCAGCCAGCCACTCCTGCATCTTGGCGATGCGCCGCTCCAGGCTGCGCTTGTCCTGGTAACCGTCGGCGATCATGTTCTTCAGCAGCACAATGTTGCTGTTGAGGTACTCGACGATGGTCGCCGGGTTGAGCTTGACGGTGCATCCCGCTGCGCTGCGCTCGGCGCTCGCGTCACTGAGCTCGAAAGCCTGCTCCACCTTCAGGTCCGGCAGCCCTTCGATCTCCAGCACGCGGCCGCTGAAGACGTTCTTCTTGCCCGCCTTGGCCACCGTCAGCAGGCCCTGCTTGATGGCGTAGTACGGAATCGCGTGCACCAGATCGCGCAGCGTGATGCCCGGCTGCATCTGGCCCTTGAAGCGCACAAGCACGCTCTCGGGCATGTCCAGCGGCATCACGCCGGTGGCGGCGGCGAAGGCCACCAGGCCCGATCCGGCGGGGAAGCTGATGCCGATCGGGAAGCGCGTGTGGCTGTCGCCTCCGGTGCCTACGGTGTCGGGCAGCAGCATGCGATTGAGCCAGCTGTGGATCACGCC
>CAZQPN010000208.1:0-5618 GCA_964595215.1 uncultured Rubrivivax sp.
TGTTGGCGTCCAGCGCCTTGATCCAGGCCTCGCGGTCCCAGTCGCGGAAGTCGCCCGGCGGCGGGCCGCCGGCGTTGTTGACCAGGATGTCGACCTGCGGGCAGGCCGCCAGCGCCGCCGCGCGGCCCTCGGGCGTCGTGATGTCGCCGGCCACGGTGCGCACCTCGGCCGCACCCGGCAGCGCGCGCAGCGCGGCGGCGGTGGCCTCCAGCGCCTCGGCGCCGCGCGCGGTGATGACGAGGTTCACGCCCTCGCCCGCCAGCGCCTCGGCGCAGCCGCGCCCCAGCCCCTTGCTCGCGGCGCACACCAGCGCCCACTTGCCTGCAATGCCCATGTCCATCGGATGTCTCCTGTCGTCTTCGGAAGTCGGTCAATGAAGGGTCGTTCAGCGGGCCGCCCGCCGGCCCGAGCGCGCCAGCATCCAGATCCCGACCAGCACGAGCGCGGTTCCGGCCACCAGCCAGGGCGTGAACGGCTCGCCGAGCAGCCACACGCCCATCGCGATCGTCGCCAGCGGGCCGATCATGCCGACCTGCGACGTCACCGCCGCGCCGACGCGTTCGATGGCCATCATCACCATCAGCACCGGCGCGAAGGTGCACGCGGTGGCGTTCAGCAGCGACAGCCACCACACCGGCGCCGGCACCTCGGCCAGCGCCGACGGCGCTCGCAGCAGCAGGTATTGTGCGATGCACAGTCCGCAGGCCACGCTGGTGGCCAGCCCGGTCAGCCGCAGCGCGCCCAGGCGCCTGACCTCGGCGCCGCTGTAGACGAGGTAGACCGCGTAGCTGACGGTGCCGCCGAGCACCAGCGCCGAGCCGAGCAGCACGTCGCGCCCCTCCAGCGTCACCTCGCGCCCGAACACCAGCGCCACGCCGGCGTAGCTGACGACCAGCGCCAGCGCCTGGGGGCGCGTCACACGCTGGCCGAACAGCATCGCCCCGAGCGCCAGCACGATGGTCGGCGTCAGGTACAGGATCAGCCGCTCCAGGCTGGCGGTGATGTAGGCCAGGCCGGCAAAGTCGAGGAAGCTCGCCAGGTAGTAGCCGGTGAAACCCAGCCCGGCGACGACGCGCCAGTCGCGCGCCGTCAGCGCCGGCTTGCCGCGCCCGGCCCACCACGACAGCGCAAGGAACAGCGGCAGCGCCAGCATCATGCGCAGCATGATCAGCGTCACCGCGTCGATGCCCGGGTATCGGTAGGCCAGCTTGACGATGATGGCCTTGCCCGAGAAGGCGACGGCACCGCCGACGGCCAGCGCGAGGCCCGACCACGGCAGTGCGGCGGCAGGCGCCGGCGCGGAGGGCACGGGCGGCACCGTCACCCCGCTTCGGCCAGCAGCGCCGCGACGTGCGCACCGATCGCCAGCGACGCCGTCAGCCCCGGCGACTCGATGCCCAGCAGGTTCACGAGCCCGGGCACGCCGTGCAGCGCCGGACCGTCGATGCGGAAGTCGGCCGCCGGCTGGCCCGGCCCGGCGATCTTGGGCCGCAGCCCGGCATAGGCCGGCTGCAGCGCGCCCGCCGGCAGGCCCGGCCAGTAGCGCCGCACCGAGGCCTCGAACGCCGCCGCGCGCGCCGGGTCGATCGCATAGTCCTCCGCGCCCAGCGCCGTCACCGGCACCCACTGCACGTCGGGGCCGAAGCGCATCTGGCCACCCAGGTCCAGCGTCAGGTGGATGCCCAGTCCGCCCGGCTCGGGCAGCGGGTAGATCAGGCGCGAGAACGCGGCGCGGCCGCTGCACGCGAAGTAGTGTCCGCGCGCCCAGTGCGGCGCCGGCAGCTGCGCCGGGTCCAGCCCGTCGATCGCGCGCGCCAGCGCGCAGGCATGCAGCCCGGCGGCGTTGACGACCACGCGCGCCGAGATCGTCATCGGCTCGACACCGCCGACGGCGACCTCGAAGCCGCCGCCGGGCAGCACGCGCACGCCGGTCACCGGGCTGCGCAGCGCGAGCATCGCACCGTGATCCTCGGCCTCGCCCTGCAGGGCCAGCATCAGCGCGTGGCTGTCGACGATGCCGGTGGACGGCGACCACAGTGCCGCCGCGCAGTGCAGCGCCGGCTCCATCGCACGCGCGGCCTGGGCGTCGATCAGCGCCAGGTCGTCCACGCCGCAGGCCGCACCGCGGTCGCGGATCGCCGTCAGGCCGTCGGCCTGCGCCGCCTCGGTGGCGACGATCAGCTTGCCGCAGCGGCGGTGCGGGATGCCACGTTCGGCCGCGTAGTCATACAGCGCATGCCTGCCCTCGACGCACAGCCGCGCCTTCAGCGAGCCCGGCGCGTAGTAGAGCCCCGCGTGGATCACCTCGCTGCTGCGCGCGCTCGTGCCCTGGCCGATGGCGTCGCCCGCCTCCAGCAGCACCACCTCGCGCCCGGCGGCGGCCAGCGCGCGCGCGACCGCCAGCCCGACGACGCCGGCCCCGACGACCACCGCATCGACCCGCTCCATGGCTCAGGGCGCCGGCCGCGGGCCGGCGGCCAGCGACGCGCCGATGTAACGCTGCACGCGCGGCGGTCCGCTGCCGCGGTGGAAGGCCAGCCGGCGCGCGCGCAGGCCTTCGTCCGCGGCGGTGAAGCGCTCGTGGCGGCGCAGGTGCTCGACCCAGCTCTCGTCGACGAAATGCTCGAGGTAGCGCCCCGGCACCGCGGCGTCGCGGAACAGGCCCCACGACAGCGCGCCCTGGCGCAGCCGCGCGCGCCGCGTCGACTCCATCACGCGGGTGAACTCGGCCGCCTGCGCCGGGTCGATGAGGTACTCGACCGTCACCATGACCGGGCCCTCGTCGGGCTGCACCTGGACCGCGTCGTCGTCCAGGCCGCGCACCGGCTTGGGACTGAAGTCCTCGTCGGCGCCCCACCCGACCGACACCTTGCGTGACAGGAACAGCAGGATCACGCCGGTCAGCGCAGCGGCGATGACCGCGGTCGGTACGCTCGTCAGCCCGGCGACCTGCCCCCACAGCGCGGCGCCGCTGGCGGTGCCGCCCATCAGCGCCATCTGGAAGATCGACATGCCGCGCGCGCGCACCCAGTTGGGCAGCGCGAGCTGGGCCGACATGACCAGCGTGTTGGCGGTCGAGATCCAGGCCGCGCCCGTGAGCGCCATCGCCGGCAGCCCGACCCAGGGCGTCGGCACGGCGACGATCAGCGTCGACAGCAGCGCATGCGAGAGGGTGCCGAAGCGCACGAAGTCGTCGCGCCCGAAGCGCGCGCGCAGGCGCGGGAACTGCAGCGCCGCGGCGATGGCGCCGGCGCCGAGTGCCGCCATCATCGCCGTGTACATGCCGGCGCCACCGCCTTCCATGCGGCGCGCCACCAGCGGCAGCAGCGACACCAGCGCGCTGGTCTGGAAGAAGAACAGGAACACGCGCAGCACGACGACGCGCATGCGCGGCGACTGCCACACGTGCTGCATGCCGACGCGCATCGCGCCGACGAAGCGCTCGCCCGGCAAGGCGCTGGCACGCGGCTCGGACCGCCAGCGCCAGATCAGCCAGAAGGCCATCGCCGCCAGCACCGCGTTGAGCGTGAACACCGCCGCCGGCCCGCTGGCGGCCAGCAGCGCGCCGGCCACGACCGGGCCGACGACGCGCGACAGGTTCATCGAGATGCCGCCCAGCGCCAGCGCCGCCGGCAGGTCGGCCCTGGGCACGACGTCCGGCACGATGGCCGAGAACACCGGCCAGCGCAGCGCCAGGCCGATGCCGTTGACGAAGGTCAGCGCCAGCAGCAGGTGCGGGGTGAGCGCGCCGGAAAGCGCCAGCACCGCCAGCAGCACGGCCACCACGCTGACCCACAGCTGCGTGGCGGCGAAGAACAGCCGCCGGTCGACGATGTCGGCCATCGCGCCGCTGGCGATGCCGAGCATGAACACCGGCAGCGTCGAAGCCGACGACACCAGCGCCACCATCACCGCGCTGTCGGTCAGTTGCGTCATCAGCCAGGCGGCCGAGACGTCGTGCATCCACATCGTCAGGTTGGCCGTCAGCCAGGCCAGCCACAGGCCGCGGTAGACCGGCTCGCGCAGCGGCGCGAGCGCGGGCGTCTTCAGCAGACCGGAGGACGGAAAGGCCATGGCGGGCGAAGCATAAGCGCCCGGCGCGCACGTCCCGACTTGCGATGTGCACCACGTGCGGCCGGCCGACGCGCGCGCCTTGCGTGCGAGTGGACGAGGCTCGCGGGAGAGCATGCGGTCGTGATCGGCCCGACCGTGGCCGGCGGAAGCGCGCGGCCGTCTCGGCGGCGCCGGTGGCGCAGCACGCCGCTATGCTGGAGGCCGGCGACGTCGCGAGCGGCGGCCGCCAGACGTCATGCCCCCGAGCACCGATCCCGCCAGCGCCCCCGCCCTCACCGTCGAGCCCGACGGCGACGCGGCGGAGTTGCGCCTGTCCGGCCACTGGCGGCTGGCGCGGCTGGAGGCGATCGAGGCGACCTGCGCCGGCCTGCGCCTGCCGGCGCGCGTGACGATCGACGGCCGCGCGCTGGCGCAGCTCGACAGCGCCGCCGCGCTGGTGCTGCTGCGCGCGCTGCGGCACAGCGGCGCCACCGAGGTCGCCTGGCAGGGCCTCGCGGCAGCGCCGGCGCGCATCGTCGAGCGCGTCCGCGCGCATCTGGATGCGGCCGACGACCCGGCGCCGGCGACCGCTGGCGCCGGCCCGCTGGCGCGGCTCGGCCGTCAGGCCGCGGCGCTGGCGGCGCTGCTGCATGGGCACCTGAACTTCCTCGGCGCCACCGTCGCCGCGCTCGCCGCGCTGCTGGCGCGGCCGGGCCGCCTGCGGCGGCGCCAGCTGACGGTGCAGCTCGAGCAGACGGGTTTGAACGCGATCCCGGTGGTGGCGCTGGTGACGATGCTGATCGGCGTCGTCTTCGCCTACCTGCTGGGGCTGCAGGCCGAGAAGTACGGTGCCAACATCTTCGTCGTCGACGGCGTCGGCATCGGGGCCACGCGCGAGTTCGCGCCCATCATCGTCGCCGTCATCGTCGCCGGCCGCTCGGGCGCGGCCTTCACCGCGCAGCTCGGCTCGATGCGGTTGACCGAGGAGACCGACGCCATCCGCACGCTCGGCCTGTCGCCGATGCAGGTGCTGGTGGTGCCGCGCGTGCTGGCCCTGGTGCTGGCGCTGCCGCTGCTGGTGTTCGTCGGCGACGTCATGAGCTTGGTCGGCGCGATGGCGATCGCCGGGCCGATGCTCGACATCACGCCGGCGGCCTTCCTGGCGCGCCTGCGCGAGGCGCTGGACCTGCGCCACGTGATCGTCGGCCTCGTCAAGGCGCCGGTGTTCGCGCTCGTGATCGCCGTCATCGGCGTGCGCATGGGCATGACGGTGGCGCGCGACACGCGCGCGCTCGGCGAGGCGACGACCTCCACCGTCGTGCAGAGCATCGTCGCGGTGATCCTGCTGGACGCCGCCTTCGCCGTGCTGCTGCAGGCGCTCGGCCTATGAGCCCGTCGGCGTCCGGCCCGCTGGTCGAGGTCGACGGCGTCGTCACGCGCTTCGGCGCGCAGACGGTGCACGACGGCGTGTCGCTGCGCATCGGAGCCGGCGAGCTGGTGGCGCTGATCGGCGGCAGCGGCACCGGCAAGTCGGTGCTGCTGCGCGAGATCATCGGCCTGCAGCG
>CAZQPN010000209.1:0-5586 GCA_964595215.1 uncultured Rubrivivax sp.
ATGGGCTGGTCGGCCACCACCGGCCAGGTCCAGCCCTGGGTCTACAAGCAGCTGACCGAGACCTTCGTGCTCGACCCGCAGATGCGCGAGCGTCTATCCAAGCTCAACCCCACCGCCTCCGCCAAGGTCGCAAGCCGTCTGATCGAGGCCTTCGAACGCAGCTACTGGCAGCCCGACGACGCCACGCTGGATGCGCTGCGCCGCGCCGGCGAGGAACTGGAAGACCGCCTCGAAGGCGTTTACGAAGGAGTACCGGCATGACCACCGCGACGATCGCGCCTGACCAGATCCGCCGCGGCCCCCGCCCGCAGAACCGTCCGCCGGATGGCGAGGGCAGCGTGCAGGTGCAACTCGACCCGAGCCTGAAGATCGGCACCGCCAAGGTGTTCGCGATCTACGGCAAGGGCGGCATCGGCAAGAGCACGACCAGCTCCAACCTCAGCGTGGCCTTCAGCAAGCTCGGCAAGCGCGTGCTGCAGATCGGCTGCGACCCCAAGCACGACTCGACGTTCACGCTGACCAAGAAGATGATGCCCACCGCCATCGACGTGCTCGAGACGGTGGACTTCCACCCGGAGGAGCTGCGCGTCGAGGACTTCGTCTACCCCGGCTACAACGGCGTCATGTGCGTCGAGGCCGGCGGCCCGCCGGCCGGCACCGGCTGCGGCGGCTACGTCGTCGGGCAGACGGTCAAGCTGCTCAAGGAGCACCACCTGCTCGAGGAGACCGACGTCGTCATCTTCGACGTCCTCGGCGACGTGGTGTGCGGTGGCTTTGCGGCCCCGTTGCAGCATGCCGACCGCGCGCTCATCGTCACCGCGAACGACTTCGACTCGATCTTCGCGATGAACCGCATCGTGCAGGCGATCGGCGCGAAGGCGAAGAACTACAACGTGCGCCTGGGCGGCGTGATCGCCAACCGCAGCGACGAGACCGACCAGATCGACAAGTACAACGACCGGGTCGGCCTGAAGACGATGGCGCGTTTCCCGTCGCTCGACGTCATCCGCCGCAGCCGGCTGAAAAAATCGACGCTGTTCGAGATGGAGGACTCGCCCGAGCTGCGCGCGGTGACCGACGAGTACCTGCGCCTGGCCGCCAGCCTGTGGGCCGGCACCGACCCGCTGATCTGCGATCCGATGAAGGACCGCGACATCTTCGACCTGCTCGGCTTCGATTGAGGACACGCGCATGAACCACGCGACCTACACCCGGCGCCGGGGCGAGCTCGAGACGTATTTCGACCGCACCGCGGCCGACGCCTGGGCGCGGCTGACGTCGGACGCGCCGGTCGGCCGCGTACGCGCCACGGTGCGTGCAGGGCGCGATCGGATGCGAGCCACGCTGCTGTCCTGGCTGCCCGAGGACCTGCGCGGCCGGCGCATCCTGGATGCCGGCTGCGGCACCGGCGCACTCGCCGTCGAGGCCGCCCGTCGCGGCGCCGAGGTCGTCGCGATCGACCTCTCCCCGACCCTCGTCGGTCTGGCGCGCGAGCGCCTGCCGGCCGACCTCGGCCCGGGTTCGGTCGACTTCCGCAGCGGTGACATGCTCGATCCGGCGCTCGGACGCTTCGACCACGTGGTCGCGATGGACTCGCTGATCCACTACCGCGCCCCGGACATCGTTGCCGCGCTGTCGCGCCTGGCGGCGCGCACGACCGGCTCCATCGCCTTCACGGCCGCCCCGCGCACGCCGGCGACGATGCTGATGCTCGGCGTGGGCCGGCTGTTCCCGCGCGGCGACCGCTCGCCGGCGATCGAGCCGGTGGCGCCGGCCGTGCTGCAGCGCCTGATGGCGCAGGACGCGACGCTCGGCGGCTGGCGCAGCGGCCGCTTCAGCCACGTCGCCGGCGGCTTCTACAAGTCGCAGGCGCTGGAGTGGGTGCGCACGTGAACGCCAGCGCCCTGCTCACCCCGGCCCAGCGTGAGGCGCTGGCGCGGGTGCTGCCGCGCCTGATGCCGTTCGCCGACGCCGCCAGCGCCGACCTGCCGCTGCCGCGCCTGCTGCGGCTGTCGCTGTTCCAGGTCTCCGTCGGGCTGGCCACGGCGCTGCTGGTCGGCACGCTCAACCGCGTGATGATCGTCGAGCTCGGCGTGGCCGCCTGGCTGGTGGCGCTGATGGTCGCGCTGCCGATCGTCGCCGCGCCGTTCCGCGCCCTCGTCGGCCACCGGTCCGACCACCACGCGTCGGCGATCGGCTGGCGCCGCGTGCCCTACGTCTGGATCGGCACGCTGCTGCAGTTCGGCGGCCTGGCGATCATGCCGTTCGCGCTGCTGGTGCTGACCGGCGAGGGGCAACTCGGCCTGGCATGGGTCGGTCATCTGTGCGCGGGCCTCGCCTTCCTGCTCGTCGGCGCGGGCCTGCAGGTCACGCAGACCGCCGGCCTCGCGCTGGCCACCGACCTGGCTCCGGCCGAGACGCGGCCGCGCGTCGTCGCTCTGATGTACGTGATGCTGCTCGTCGGGCTGGCCGGCGGCGGCACGGTCTGCGCGGCGCTGTTGGCCGACTTCAGCGACAAGGGTTTGGTGCAGGTCGTGCAGGGCGCGGCGGTGGTGACCGTGCTGCTGAACTTCACCGCGATGTGGCGCCAGGAGCCGCGCAACCCGCAGCGCCGGCGCGCCAAGGGCGACCCGGCACCGGCCTTCGGGCCGATGTGGCGGCGCTTCATCGCCCAGCCCGGCGCGCGCCGTTTCCTGTGGGCGACGGCGCTCGGCACCGCGGCCTTCAACATGCAGGACATCATCCTCGAGCCCTACGGCGGCGAGGTCCTGCAGCTGCCGGTCGGTGCCACCAGCCTGCTGACGGCGCTGCTCGCCGGCGGAGCGCTCGCGGCCTTCGCGCTGTCGGCGCGGCTGATGTCGCGCGGATTCGACCCGCTGCGCGTGGCCGCGATGGGCGCCGTCGCCGGCCTGCCGGCGTTCGCCGCCGTGATGCTGGCGGCCCCGCTCGAGGCGCCTTGGCTGTTCCGCGCCGGCGTTGTCGCGATCGGCTTCGGCGGCGGCCTGTTCGCGGTCGGCACGCTGAGCGCGGCGATGGCGATGGAGCGCGCAGAGCACGTCGGCCTGGCGCTCGGTGCCTGGGGCGCGGTGCAGGCGACGGCGGCCGGCGTGGCGATCGCCACCGGCGGTGCCCTGCGCGACGCGGTCGGCGGCGTCGCCGAGCAAGGCTGGCTGGGCAGTGCGCTGGCCAGCCCCGTGACCGGCTACGGCGCCGTCTACCAGCTCGAGATGCTGCTGCTGTTCGCTGCCCTCATCGCCCTCGGTCCGCTCACGCGCAGCCTCGTGCGGCACGCGCCGCGGCCCACCCCCCGTCACAAGTTCGGTCTCGCCGACCTCCCCGGCTAGACCTCATCCCGCAGGAGCAACACCATGGGAACCGGAGCCATCACCCAATACGTCGACGTCGCGCAGCTCGTGCTGTACGCGTTCTGGATCTTCTTCGCGGGGCTGATCTACTACCTCGTGCGCGAGAACCATCGGGAGGGCTACCCGATGGAGACCGAGGACGGCCGAACCGGCGTCACCGGCTGGCCGATTCCGCGTCCGAAGACCTATCTGCTGCCGCATGGCGGCGAGGCGACGGTGCCCGACGGCTGGCGCGAGAAGCGCCAGTTCGACGCCGCGCCGACGCACCGCTGGAACGGCGCGCCGCTCGAGCCCACTGGCGATCCGATGCTCGCCGGTGTCGGCCCCGGATCCTGGGCCGAGCGGGCCGACGTGCCCGATCTCGACGAGCACGGCGCGCCGAAGATCGTGCCGCTGCGCGTGGCCGGCGCCGCCTACGCGGTGTCGGGCAAGGACGTCGATCCGCGCGGCCTGCCGGTCCTCGGCGCCGACGGCCAGGCCGCCGGCACGGTCAAGGAGCTATGGATCGACAAGATGGAGATGATGTTCCGCTACCTCGAGGTGGAGATCGGCCGCGGCGACGCGGCGCGCCGGGTGCTGCTGCCGATGAACTTCGCCCGCGTCAAGCGCGACGGCGTGCGCGTCGCCTCCATCATGAGCACGCAGTTCGGCCACGTGCCGGCGCTGAGGTCACCCGACCAGATCACGCTGCTCGAGGAAGAGAAGGTCATGGCCTACTACGGCGGCGGCACGCTGTACGCCGACCCGAGCCGTACGGAGCCGCTGGTGTGAAGGCCGTCCTTCGCACCGACCCGGCGCGGGTCGCGCCGCCGACGCACCGCCACACGCTGGGGCCGGAGCACGATCACGAGCCACAGCTCGGCCTGCCCGAGGTGCTGCCGACCGACGAGACGCTGCTGTGGCAGGGCAGCCCCGACTGGCGCGTGCTCGCGCTGCGCGCCTTCCATTTGCGCAAGCTGGCGATCTACTTCGCCTTGCTGATGCTGCTGCGCGGGCTGCTGCACGCGGCCGACGGCGAGCCCTTCGCCGTCGCCGCGTGGGCCGCGCTGACGCCGCTGCCGCTGGCCTTGCTGGGCCTCGGCCTGGTCGCGCTGCTGGCCTATCTGAGCGCGCGCGGCACGGTCTACACGCTGACCGACCGCCGCGTCGTGATGCGCATCGGCATCGTGCTCACGGTGACCTACAACCTGCCGTTCAGGCGCATCGCCGCAGCAGCGTTGCAGCGCAGCCACGCCGGCCACGGCGACATCGCGCTGACGCTGGCCGGCAGCGACCGCATCGCATGGCTGCAGCTGTGGCCTCACGTGCGGCCGTGGCACCTGCGGCGGCCGGAGCCGACGCTGCGCGCCGTCGCCGACGCGGAACGGGTTGCCGCACAGCTGTCCCAGGCCTGGGCCGCGGTCCACGGCCAGCCAGTACCGACGGCCGCCGCACCCGCCCCCGCCGAACGGCCAGCCGGCCATCGCGGCCACCCGGCCTGGCAGGGCCGCTGAGCGGCCGCGGCCCGCCCCGAACAGCGAGCACCATGATGTCCACCTCCGATAACTCCCCCCGCACCGACACGATGCCGCGCAGCGCGCTGCTCGCGATCGCGGTCGTCCTGGTCGGCAGCCTGCTGGCGGTGGCCACGGTGCGCACCAGTGGCGTCCAGGCGCGCGCCCCCGACGCCCCCGCAGTGCAGGTCCGCGCGCTGCGCTTCGAGGACCGGCCGGATGGCAGCGTCGCCGTGCTCGATGCCGGCAGCGGCGCCGAGATCGAGCGCGTGCAGGGCGAGGCCGGGTTCCTGCGCGGCGCGCTGCGCGCGCTGGCCCGCGAGCGCCAGCGGCGCGGGCTCGGTGCCGGCCCCGCCTTCGAACTGATCGCCCGCGCCGACGGCCGGCTGACGCTGGCCGACCCGGCCACCGGCGAGCGCATCGACCTCGAATCCTTCGGGCCGAGCAATGCGGGCACCTTCGCCCGCCTGCTGGCCCTGCCGCCGACACGCGGCAGCCAGTCCTGATCCCCACGACGGTCGCAGACCCAGGAGACACGCCATGTCGCATCCCGCCAGCCTCGCCGCCGATCCCTCGACCCTCGCCACGCCCGAGACCATGGCCGCCAAGGCGCGCCAGAGCACGCTGCTCAGCCCGCGCTTCTACACGACCGACTTCGCCGCCATGAACCGCATCGACGTCGAGCCTATCCGTGCCGAGTGGGACGCAATGATGGCCGAGTACGAGGG
>CAZQPN010000210.1:0-5581 GCA_964595215.1 uncultured Rubrivivax sp.
TCGCCATCGACGGTGCATGACCTTCCGCACGGCTCGGGGCGCCGGACGCGGCCTCCGGCGAGTCGGCGTTGCGGCAGGCCCTGGAGGTCATGTCATGAGTCTGCCGGATGCCCCGGGCGCGAACCTGGCCGGTCCACCCGACGCCAATGCCGTGCCCGGCCGGCAGGGCGCAGCGGGCAAGCCGCTGGACGGCCTGCTCGTCGTCGCGCTCGAGCAGGCCGTGGCCGCGCCCTACTGCTCGAGCCGGCTCGCCGACGCCGGCGCGCGGGTGCTGAAGATCGAGCGCCCGGACGGCGACTTCGCGCGCGGCTACGACCGCGCGGTGCACGGTGCGTCGTCGTACTTCGTATGGGTCAACCGCGGCAAGGAGTCGGTCGTGCTCGACCTGCGCCAGGCCGCCGACCGCGATCGCCTGCACCGGCTCGTCGCCGCCGCCGACGTCTTCCTGCAGAACCTGGCGCCGGGCGCGGCGACGCGGCTGGGTTTCGGCTCGGATGCGCTGCGCGCGGCACACCCGCGGCTGATCACCTGCGACATCAGCGGCTACGGCGAGGACGGGCCGCGCAGCCGCCTGAAGGCCTACGACCTGCTGGTGCAGGCCGAGAGCGGTCTCGTGGCCGTCAGCGGTGCGCCCGGGCCCTGGGGACGCATCGGGGTGTCGGTGTGCGACATCACGGCCGGCATGAACGCGATCATCGGCATCCAGCAGGCGCTGCTGCAGCGCGCGCGCACCGGCCGCGGCAGCAGCGTGCGGGTGTCGCTGTTCGGCTCGGCGGCGGAGCTGATGGCGGTGCCCTACCTGCAGGCGCGCTACGGCGGCGCGGCGCCGGCGCGCGTCGGGCTGCGCCACCCGTCGATCGCGCCCTATGGCGCCTTCCGCTGTGCCGACGGGCGCGAGGTCGTGATCTCGATCCAGAGCGAGCGCGAGTGGCATGCCTTCTGCACGGAAGCGCTGCGGCAACCGGCGCTGGCCACCGACCCGCGATTCGCCGACAACCCGGCCCGCGTCGCGCACCGCGACGTGCTCGAGCAGGCGGTGCAGGCGGTCTTCGACGGGCTGGACTTCGCCGATGCCGAGCAGCGGCTGGCTGCCGCCGGCACCGCCTACGGGGCCATCAGCCAGGTCGAGGACCTGATCGAGCACCCGCAGCTGCGCACGCGATCGATGCCGGTCGGCGGGCAGCGGATCGAGATGCCGGCCTCGCCGGTGGGCACCGAGTGGGACGGCGACGCGTTCCAGCCTGCGCCGGCGCTCGGCGCGCACGGACCGCTGCCGTGATCGACCTCGACCACCTGCGCCAGTGGATCGGCCGCGAGCGGCGCGACACCGACGTCGCCGCGCTGCGCCATGCGCGGCTGATGGCTGCCACGGTCGACCGGCCCGGTCCGCCGCTGGCCGAGGGCGACGCGCTGCCGCCGCTGTGGCACTGGCTGTACTTCCTGGAAGGGCTGCCGCCCGACGCGCTCGGCCCGGACGGCCACCCGGCGCGCGGCGGCTTCCTGCCCCCGGTGCCGCTGGCCAACCGCATGTGGGCCGGCGGCGCGCTGCGTTTCGAGGATCCGCTGCCGCTGGGTGCGGTGATCGAGAAGCGCTCGGCCGTGCAGGCGGTCGAGCACAAGACCGGGCGCAGCGGCGCGCTGGTCTTCGTCACCGTCGTGCACCAGGTCTTCGCCGGCGGCCGCCGCTGCGTGCACGAGACGCAGGACCTGGTCTACAAGGCGGCGCTGCCGCCGCGCGGGGCGGCACCGCCGCCGTCCGAGCCGGCACCGGCCGACGCCACCCGCACGCGGTGCTGGACGCCGGACGCGACCGAGCTGTTCCGCTACTCGGCGCTGACCTTCAACGGCCACCGCATCCACCACGACGCCGATTACTGTCGCCAGGTCGAACACTATGCCGATCTCGTCGTGCACGGCCCGCTGATCGCCACCCGGCTGGCAGCGCTGGCGGTCGAGACGCTCGGCGCGCCGCTCGCGCGCTTCGCCTATCGCGCGCGGCGCCCGGTGTTGCGCGGCGCCACGGTGACGCTCGCGGCGCGGGTGTCGCCTGGCGCAACGGCCAGCGGCGCGACGCGAGTGGCGCTGTGGGCCGAGCTGCCCGACGGCAGCCTGGCGATGCAGGCGGAGGCACAGGCATGAGTCCGGTGCCGACCGTGTCGCTGGCGCTCGTCTCGCACACCAACGTCGGCAAGACCACGCTGGCGCGCACGCTGCTCGGGCGCGACATCGGCGAGGTGCGCGACGCGCCGCACGTGACCGAGTTTGCCGACGACCACGAGCTGGTGCGCAGCGCCGACGGCGAGACGCTGACGCTGTGGGACACGCCCGGCTTCGGCGACAGCGCGCGCCTGGTGCGCCGGCTGCGCAGCGCCGAGCAGCCGATCGGCTGGCTGCTGAGCCAGGTCTGGGACCGGCTCGCCGACCGCGCCTTCTGGTCCAGCCAGCAGGCGTTGCGGGCGGTGCGCGAGCACGCCGACGTCGTGCTCTACCTGGTCAATGCGTCCGAGTCGCCGGCGAGCGCCGGCTACGTCGGCCCCGAGATGGACCTGCTGGCCTGGGTCGGCAAGCCGGTGCTGGTGCTGCTCAACCAGCTCGGCGCCCCGCGGCCGGCGGCCGAGGAAGCGGCCGACGTCGCGATGTGGCGACAGGCGCTGGCCGATCGCCCGCTGGTGCGTGGGGTGCTGCCGATGGACGCCTTCGCGCGTTGCTGGGTGCAGGAGGGCCGGCTGCTGGCGGCGGTCGAGGACGCGCTCGGCGATCCGTCGCGCGCTGCGCTGCGCGAGCGCATGCGGCGCCTGCGCGCGGCCTGGACGGCCGAGCGCGAGGCCCGCTTCGACGCCGCGATGGCGGTGCTGGCAGCCAGCCTCGCGCGAACCGCGCTGGCGCGGCAGGCGGTGGCCGACAGCTCCCGGCTGCGCGACGCGGTGCGCCGGCTGGCGCAGGCGGCCGGCCTGGGCAAGCCGAGCGAGGACCCGGCGGTATTGGCGCAGCAGGCGCTGGCGGCGCGGCTGGACGCCGAGGTGCGCGACAGCACCGCGGCGCTGATCACGCTGCACGCGCTGCAGGGGCGCAGCGATGGCGAGGTGCTGGGCACCATCCTGGCGCGCGTGGCGGCGCACTACGACCTGCGGCGACCGCTCGACGAGGGCCGCGCCGCGGTGCTCGGCGGGCTCGTCAGCGGCGCGCTGGCGGGTCTGAAGGCCGACCTCGCCAGCGGCGGGCTGACGCTCGGCGGCGGGTTGCTGGCCGGCGGGCTGCTCGGCGCGCTCGGCGCCGCCGGTGCCGCGCGCGCCGTCAACCTGGTGCGCGGCGTCGGCAGCGGCTCGGTCGGCTGGAGCGACGAGGCGATGCAGGCCATGGTCGACGCCGCGCTGCTGCGCTACCTCGCGGTGGCGCACTTCGGCCGCGGACGCGGCGACTGGGCCGCTGGCGAGTCGCCGCCGCACTGGCGCGGCGTCGTCGCGCAGGCGCTGGCCGGGCCGCGCGAGGGGATGACCGCGGCCTGGCAGGAGGCGCGCGGCGCCGGCAACGACGCCGACGCGGAGATGCTCGCTGCGGCGCTGCAGCCGCCGATGACCGCGGCGGCGCGCGATGCGCTGGCGCGCCTGTACCCCGACGCGCCGGCGCGAGCGTACGCCGACACGGCGCCGACCGGGCCGGGCCCGGTCGCGCCCGGCGCTGCGCTTCATAATCCGGCGCCATGAAAGTCCTGATCCTCGGTGCCGGGCGCGTCGGCGAAAGCGTGGCCGAAAGCTTGGTGTCGGAGCAGAACGACATCACCGTCATCGACACCGACCCGGCGCGCCTGGCGCAGCTGCAGGACCGGCTGGACCTGCGCGGCGTGGTCGGCAACGGTATCCAGCCGTCGGTGCTGAAGGAGGCCGGCGCCGAGGACGCCGACATGCTGATTGCCTGCGCGCCGCTGGACGAAACCAACCTGGTGGCCTGCAAGATCGCGCACCAGCTGTTCGGCACGCCGACGCGCATCGCGCGCGTGCGCAGCCCGGAGTTCACCGACGGCAGCCCGCTGCTGGACAAGGAGGGCTTTGCGGTCGACGAGGTGATCTGCCCCGAGGACAGCCTGACGGCCTACATCCGCAAGCTGATCGAGTACCCCGAGGCGCTGCAGGTGCTGGAGTTCTCGCAGAAGCGCGTGAGCCTGATCGCGGTGCGCGCGGTGCAGGGCGGGCCGCTGGTGGACCACGTGATCTCCGAGCTGCCCCAGCTGGTGCCCGGCGTGCCGATGCGCATCGTCGCCATCTACCGGCGCGACCTGATGGGCCTGGACCGGCAGGTGGTCTGCGACGGCTCGACGCGCATCAACCCGGGCGACGAGGTCTTCGTGCTCGCCGGCAACGAACACATCCGCCGCGTGCTCGACGCCATGCGGCTGCGCGACGAGCCGGTCAAGCGCGTCATCATCGCCGGCGGCGGCCGGGTCGGCCTGCGGCTGGCGCGCCACATCGCCGGGTCGGTGCAGGTCAAGATCATCGAGACCGACAAGCGCCGCTGCGAGTACCTGACCACGCAGCTGCCCGACAGCGCGCTGGTGCTGCACGGCGACAGCACCGACGAGGACCTGCTCGAGGCCGAGAACGTGGCCGAGACCGACCTCTTCCTGGCCCTGACCAGCGACGACGAGGACAACATCATGTCCTGCCTGCTGGCCAAGCGCATGGGCGCGCACCGCGTGCTGGCGCTGATCAACCGCAAGGCCTACGCCGACCTCGTGCAGGGCCAGGGCACGCAGATCGACATTGCGATCTCGCCGTCGCAGACGGTGATCGGCGAGCTGCTGGCGCACGTGCGGCGCGGCGACGTGGCGGCCGTGTACAGCCTGCGCCGCGGCGCGGCGGAGGCGCTGGAGGCGATCGCGCGCGGCGACCGCAAGAGCTCCAAGGTGGTCGGCCGGCGCATCGAGCAGATCGCGCTGCCGTCCGGGGCGCAGATCGGCGCCATCGTGCGCGAGTTGCCCGACCCGGTGCGCGGCAACGGCGCCGTCCGGCGCGAGGTCATCATCCCGCACCACGACACCGTCATCGAGACCGACGATCACGTGATCGTCTTCGTGCCGCGCAAGCGCATGGTGCGCCAGGTCGAGAAGCTGTTCCAGGTCGGGGCGATGTTCTTCTGATGGCCGGGGCCACCGCGTGAATTCGCCGCTGTGGGCGGTCATCGCCCTGGTCGGGCGGCTGGTGGCGCTGTTCGGCCTGCTGATGGGCGTGCCGCTGCTGTTCGCGGTCGGCCGCCACGACCCGGCCGAGGACGCGTTCATCATCGGCATCGGGGTGACGCTGGCCGCCGGCCTGGGCGTGAGCTTCATCACCCGGCGCCAACGGCGCGAGCTGCAGCCGCGCGACGGCTTCCTGCTGGTGGCGCTGACCTGGGTCGTGCTGCCGGCCTTCGGCGCCATCCCGCTGCTGCTGGGCATCCCGGGCCTCAGCGTCACCGACGCCTATTTCGAGGCCATGTCGGGCTTCACCGCCACCGGCGCGACGGTGCTGACGGGCCTGGACCACCTGCCGCTGTCGATCAACGTCTGGCGCTGCTTCCTGCAGCTGGTCGGCGGCCTGGGCATCGT
>CAZQPN010000211.1:0-5551 GCA_964595215.1 uncultured Rubrivivax sp.
GGCACAGGTGGTGCGAGCAAGCACTGCGCACCGTGATCGGCCCGACGATCATCAGCTCGTTCAGGCGTTCGACGTTGGGGAACTCGGTCACCGACGGCATCGGGTGGAAGCGGCCGCGGAAGACCTCGTCGATGTACATCTTGGCCACCCGCTTGGCCGTCTCGTTGGTGTTGTGATCGTTCTCGGTGTCGATCACCAGCGCCTCGAGCAGGCCCTGCAGCTTCTCGCGCACCTCGGCCTTCAGCTCCTCGAGCTCGCCGTCGCGAACGAAGTCGGCGATGTTGTCGTTGGCGTGGTACCGCCGATCGGCCGTGACGAGCCGGTAGCGGATGCGCTCGCTGGCCGGGAGCTGTGCCAGTTCCTCCTCGCTGCGAAAGATGCGGCCAGGCCGGTCGGGCGAGGAGGTCAGGCTCGGCGTGGACATGTCAATCTCCCTGGACGTCAGAACTCATTCTGCCAGCAAGCCGCCGGCCGGGCTTCGCCAGGGGTCTAGACTGCCGCCGTGCCTCAGCCGCCCTCCTTCGCCGCGTCTCCGTCCGCCCAGGTGCCGCTGGCGCGTCTGCTGGACCACGCGGCCGACGCGCTGCAGCAGGTGCGCAACGGCCGCTCGCTCGATGACGCGCTGGCCCGCACGCCGGCCGACGCCCGGCCGGGCGTGCAGGCGCTGGCCTTCCACGCGCTGCGCTGGCTCGGTGGCGCCGAGCAGGTGCGGCACCAGATCGCCCCGAAGACGCCGCCGCCGGCGGTCGACGCCCTGCTGCTGCTGGCCATCTCGCAGTTGTGGCCGGCTCCGACGCGGCCCTATGCCGACCACACGCTGGTCGACCAGGCCGTCGCCTGCGCGCGCCACCGCACGCCCGCGGCGGCCGGTTTCGTCAACGCGGTGCTGCGCCGCTTCGTGCGCGAGCGCGATGCGTTGGTGGCCGCCGCGGTGCGCGACCCGGTCGCCGCCTACAACCATCCGCCGTGGTGGATCGAGCGCGTCCGGCAGGACTGGCCCCGCCACTGGCAGGCGCTGCTGCAAGCCGCGGCCGAGCACCCGCCGATGACCTTGCGCGTCAACCAGCAGCGCGGCCGCGGCACGGCCTATGTCCAACGGCTGGCCACGCTGGGCCGCGGCGCACGGCTGCATCCCGACCCGCGTCTGGGCGGCCAGGCGATCGTGCTGGAGCGACCGAGCCCGGTCCATGCCCTGCCCGGCTTCGCCGAGGGCGAGGTGTCGGTGCAGGACGCCGCCGCGCAGCTCGCCGCCCCGCTGCTGCTCGGCGCGCCGTCGGCCGGGGGCGTGCCGCCGCTGCGCGACGGCGCGCGCGTGCTCGACGCCTGCGCCGCGCCCGGCGGCAAGACGGCCCACCTGCTCGAATGCCGGCCGGACATCGATCTGCTCGCGATCGACAGCGACCCGAAGCGGCTGGCGCGCGTCCAGGAGACCCTGAGCCGCCTCGGCCTGTCGGGGGCGACACTGGCGGCCGCCGACGCCCGCGATCCGGCCCGCTGGTGGGACGGCCGGCCGTTCGACGCCATCCTGCTGGACGCGCCGTGCACCGCGTCGGGCATCGTGCGCCGACATCCGGACATCCGCTGGCTGCGCCGCCCGGGCGACATCGACGCACTCGCGCGCACGCAGGCCTCGATGCTGGACGCGCTGTGGGGCCTGCTCGCGCCCGGCGGCAGGCTGCTGTACGCCACCTGCTCGATCTTCAAGGCCGAGGGCCGGGCGCAGACCGATGCATTTGTGCAACGCCTGGGGCTTCAGGCCGTGCGCAGCGACCCGGCAGCGCCCGGCCACTGGCTGCCCCTGCCCGACAATGGGACGCCGGGCGTACCCGCCCTGAACGACGGCTTCTATTACGCGCTGCTGCACAAGGCCTGAGCCCGCCAACCCGTCACCGATGCCCGCTGCCCCGCGCCGCCCACCCGGACGCCGCGCCCTGCTGCAAGCCCTGTTCGGCGGGCTGCTGCTGGCGCTCGGGTCGACACGCCGCGCATCGGCACAGGCACGGGAAGCGGGGGTCGAGCTCAGCTCGCTTTCGCTGCGGCGCGAGGACGGCGCGCTGACGGTCGAGTTCAGCGCCCGGCTGACGCTCTCGCGCGGCGTCGAGGACGCGCTGCGCCGCGGCGTGCCGGTCTACTTCGTCGCCGAGGCGGCGCTCTACCGCGCGCGCTGGTACTGGCGCGACGAGCGTGTGGCCCGCGTGCGCCGCACCTGGCGCGTCGCCTTCCAGCCGCTGACCGCCACCTGGCGTGTCGGCCTGGGCGGGCTGACGCAGACCCACGGGTCGCTCGGCGAGGCGCTGGCCGCGGTCTCCACCGCCAGCCGCTGGCAGCTGGCCGAGCTGGCGGAGATCGAGCCCGGCGCCACCCACTACCTGCGCTTTCGCTACCTGCTGGACGCCAGCAAGCTCCCGAGCCCGATGCAGATCGGCATCGAGGGCCAGCCCGACTGGGTGCTGCGCGCCGAGCGCGAGCTGCCGCTGGAATGAACGACGCCCCACGCAGCCCCGGCAGCAGCGCCGCGCGCTGGGCCTGGACGGTCGCGCTGATCGCCAGCACCGGCGCCGGCCTGGTGCTGAGCTTTGTGCTGTCGCTGGTGACGCGCGGCGGCGGCTTCTACGAGCGCCATTTCGTCTGGCTGTTCTGGGCCAACGCCGCCGTGGCCGCACTGCTGCTGGCCGTCATCGGCTTCGCCGTCGGGCGGCTGGCGATGCGCGTGCGGCGCGGCAAGTTCGGCAGCCGGCTGCTGGTCAAGCTCGCCGGCATCCTGGCCGTCGTCGGCCTGCTGCCGGGGCTGGTGATCTACACCGTCTCGTACCAGTTCGTCAGCCGCAGCATCGAGGTCTGGTTCGACGTCCGCGTCGCCAGCGCGCTGGATGCCGCGCTGAACCTGGGGCGCAGCACGCTGGACACGCTGGCCGTCGACGTCGCGTCCAAGACGCGGCTGGCCGCCGACCGCGTCGGCGACCCGCGCAGCGTGCTGGCGACGCTCGCGCTGGAGCGGCTGCGCGAACAGCTCGGGGCGAGCGAGGTGTCGATCGTCGGCGCCAACGGGCAGGTGCTGGTCACCGCGGGCGGCGGCTCGGCCGCGATCACCGCCGAGCGGCCGAGCGCGCTGCTGCTGCGCCAGGTGCGCGACGCCGGCAGCGGCTACCAGATCGACGGCCTGGACGACGAGCGCTCGGCGGCGGGGCAGGATGCGCGCGTGCGCGCGCTGGCGCGGCTGCCGAGCACCGACATCGACCTGCGCGCCGACGAGCAGCGCTTCCTGCTGGCCAGCGTGCCGATCCCGCGCGCGCTGGCGGCCGACGCGCTGGCGGTGCAGGCGGCGTACAGCGAGTACCAGCAGCGCGCACTGGCGCGCGACGGCCTGCGCCGCGCCTACATCGGCACGCTGACGCTGGCGCTCGTGCTGGCGGTCTTCGGCGCCGTGCTGCTGGCCATCCTGCTGGGCAACCAGCTCGCGCGGCCTTTGCTGCTGCTGTACTACGGTGTGCGCCAGGTGGCCGCGGGCGAACTGACGGCCAAGCCGGTCTCAGCGTCGCGCTACGAGCTCTGCGGCCTGACGCGCAGCTTCGCCGACATGACGCAGCAGTTGGCCGACGCGCGCGCCCAGGTGCAGCGCGGCGTGGCGCAGCTGGAGGGCGCGCGCACGCGGCTGCAGACCATCCTCGACAACCTGACCGCCGGCGTCATCGTGTTCGACCGCGACGGCCGCATCGACACCGTCAACCCCGGCGCGACGCGCATCCTGCGGCTGCCGCTGGCGTCGTGGCGCGGCCAGCGGCTGGCCGAGCGGCCCGAGCTGCAGGACTTCGCGCAGACGGTGGCGCGCCGCTTCGAGCAGCTGGCCACCCACCCCGAGGTCGGCGAGCGCGACCACTGGCAGGAGGCCTACGAGATGCAGCGCGACGCGCGCGAGACGCAGACCCTGCTGCTGCGCGGCGCGACACTGCCGATGGACTACCGGCTGCTCGTCTTCGACGACATCACCGAGGTCGTGTCGGCGCAGCGGTCGCAGGCCTGGGCCGAGGTCGCGCGCCGACTGGCGCACGAGATCAAGAACCCGCTGACGCCGATCCAGCTGTCGGCCGAGCGGCTGCAGCACAAGCTGCACGTCAAGCTGCAGGGCGCCGACCAGGCACTGCTGGAGCGCTCGGTGGCGACCATCGTCAACCAGGTGCAGGCGATGCAGCAGCTCGTCAACGAGTTCCGCGACTACGCACGGCTGCCGGCCGCACACATGCAGCCGCTGGACCTGAACGCGCTGGCCGGCGAGGTGCTGGCGCTCTACGGCCAGGCCCAGGACAGTGGGCGTCTGGGCGCCCACTTGGCCGAGGGGCTGCCCGCGATCCAGGGCGACCCGACGCAGCTGCGCCAGGTCATTCACAACCTGCTGCAAAATGGGCTCGACGCCGTGGTCGACCGGCCCGATGGGCACGTGCAGTTGACGACCTCGGCCGCACTCGGCGACGACGGCCAGTTGCGTGCAGTGCGTTTGACGGTGCGCGACAACGGTCCGGGTTTCGCCGCGCACGTCCTGCAGCGCGCCTTCGAGCCCTACGTCACGACCAAGCCCAAAGGCACCGGCCTGGGACTGGCGGTGGTCAAGAAGATCGCCGACGAGCACCGCGCCCGGCTCAGCCTGGCGAACGTGCGCCAGGGCACACCCCCGGACGGCGGGGTGGCTGGCGCGCGAGTTTCTATATCATTTTCCGAATTTTCCCCGTCGGACGCAGCCCGGCATTGATCACAGGCCCAGCGCAGATGGCGATCATTCTTGTTGTGGACGACGAGCTCGGCATCCGGGCCCTGCTGTCGGAGATCCTGGCCGACGAGGGCCACACGGTCGAGCTCGCGGAGAACGCCGCGCAGGCGCGGGAGGTGCGCGAGCGCATGAAGCCCGACCTCGTGCTGCTCGACATCTGGATGCCCGACGTCGACGGCATCACGCTGCTCAAGGAGTGGGGTGCCAGCGGACAGCTGACGATGCCCGTGATCATGATGAGCGGGCACGGGACGATCGACACCGCCGTCGAGGCCACCAAGTACGGCGCGCTGGCGTTCCTCGAGAAGCCGATCACGCTGCAGAAGCTGCTGCGCGCGGTCGAGCAGGGCCTGAGCCGGCCGGCGCCGCGGTCAGCTGTCTCAGCGCCGGGGCCGAACGGCACGCCAGTGACGACCCCCGGCAGCATGCACGCCCTCGCCGGCGGCCTGACCGGCGAGATCGCCGCCGCCGGGTTGCCTGGCCCGCAGTCGCAGCAGAGTTTCGACCTCGACCGCCCGCTGCGCGAGGCACGCGACCTGTTCGAGAAGAGCTACTTCGAGTTCCACCTCGCCAAGGAAGGCGGCTCGATGACGCGCGTGGCCGAGAAGACCGGCCTGGAGCGCACCCACCTGTACCGCAAGCTCAAGCAGCTCGGCGTGGACCTGAGCCGCAACCGGCGGAGCGGCCTATAATGCGCGGCTGGCCCGATGTGACCCATCCGGCTGGACGGCCAAGTAGCTCAGTTGGTAGAGCAGCGGATTGAAAATCCGCGTGTCGGTGGTTCGATTC
>CAZQPN010000212.1:0-1632 GCA_964595215.1 uncultured Rubrivivax sp.
CATGTACACGACCCAGGTCTGCCCTTTCTGCGTGCGCGCCAAGGCGCTGCTCAAGCAGCGCGGGGTGGCCGAGATCGAAGAGATCCGCATCGACCTGGACGCCGCCGCGCGCCAGCGCATGATGGAGATCACCGGCCGCCGCACGGTGCCGCAGATCTTCATCGGCGACACCCACGTCGGTGGCTGCGACGACCTGATCGAGCTCGACCAGCGCGGCGGCCTGATGCCGCTGCTGCAGGGCACGGCTGCCTGAGCCGGCTGCCGGGCCCTGGCCTGCCCGGCGCCGCACGGGGCGTCGGCCATAATCCGGGTCCCTTGCGCGTCCGCGCCCGCCCGCGGCGCCGCGCCCCGCCCCTCCACGCCGCGACGCCACGTCGCATCGAGACACCATGGCCGAAGACAACAACCCCGTGTTCCAGATCCAGCGCATGTACCTGAAGGACCTGTCGCTGGAGCAGCCGAATTCGCCGCAGATCCTGCTCGAGCAGCAGCAGCCGCAGGTCGACATCAACCTGGCGATGGGCGCGTCCGACGTCGCCGACGGCATCTTCGAGGTCACGGTGACCGCCACCGTGACGACCAAGGTCGGCGACAAGACGCTGTTCCTGGTCGAGGCCAAGCAGGCCGGCATCTTCGAGATCCGCAACGTGCCGCAGGACCAGTTGCAGGGCATCATCAGCATCGTCTGCCCGCAGATGATCTACCCCTACCTGCGCGCCATCGTGTCGGACGTCTGCACGCGTGCGGGCTTCCCGCCCATCCTGCTGTCGGAAGTGAACTTCCAGGCCATGTTCGAGGCCCAGCAGGAGCAGCAGGCCGCGGCCGCAGGCAACGGCGGCTCGCGCATCATCACCGGGGTCAACTGAGGACCTGCCGGTTGGCCGCCGCCGCGAACCGGCGCCGCTCGGGCTGAGCCCGATGCGCGTCGGCGTGCTCGGTGGTGGTGCCTGGGGCACGGCGCTGGCGATCGCCGCCGCCGGGCGCCACGACGTGCGGCTGTGGGCGCGCGACGCCGATCAGGTGCGGCAGATGCGCGCGCAGCGCTGCAACCCGCGCTACCTGGCCGACGTGCCGCTGCCGGAGTCGCTGCTCGTCGAGTCCAGCCTGCACGCGGTGGTCGCCCATGCGCGCCACGGCCTGCTGCTGCTGGCCACGCCGATGGCGGCGTTGCGCGAGCTGCTGCACCAGCTGCCGGCGGCGCAGCCGGCGCTGTGGCTGTGCAAGGGTTTCGAGCACGGCAGTGGCGCGCTCGGGCACGAGATCGCGCGCGCCGAGCGGCCCGGTGTGCCGTGCGGCGTGCTGTCGGGGCCGAGCTTCGCGGTCGAGGTCGCGCGTGGCCAGCCGACGGCCCTCGTCGCTGCGAGCGAGGATGCCGCGCTGGCGCAGGCCGCGGTGGACGTCTTCCACGGCGAAGCGCTGCGCGTCTACACCACGCACGACATCGTCGGCGTCGAGGTCGGCGGCGCGGTCAAGAACGTCATCGCGCTGGCCACCGGCATCGTCGACGGGCTCGCCGCGGCGGGTGGCGTGCCGGGCGGGCCGCCACCGCCCGGGCTGAACGCGCGCGCCGCGCTGATCACGCGCGGGCTCGCCGAGATGACGCGGCTGGGCACGGCGCTGGGCGCACGCGGC
>CAZQPN010000212.1:1642-5541 GCA_964595215.1 uncultured Rubrivivax sp.
CTGTCGGGCCTGGGCGACCTCGTGCTCACCGCCACCGGCGACCTGTCGCGCAACCGCCGCGTCGGCCTGCGGCTGGCCCAGGGTCAGACGCTGGCGCAGGTGCTGCGCGAGCTCGGCCACGTCGCCGAGGGCGTCTACAGCGCACCGACCGTGCTGGCGCGCGCCCGCGCGCTGGCGGTCGAGGTGCCGATCACGCAGGCGGTCGTGGACGTGCTGGAGGGGCGCACGACGCCGGTGCAGGCGATGGCTGCGCTGATGGGGCGCGAGCCCCGACCGGAGCACTGACGGCGGGCGCGCGCTGGCGGTCACGCGCCGCCGGCGTAGCCCTGCTGGCGCCAGGCCTCGAAGACCGCCACCGCCACCGCGTTGCTCAGGTTCAGGCTGCGCTGGCCCGCGCGCATCGGCAGCCGCACCTGTTGCGCCGGCGGCGTCGCGTCGCGCCAGTCCGGCGGCAGGCCGGCCGACTCGCTGCCGAACAGCAGCCAGTCGCCCGGACGCCACGCGATGTCGGACAGCAGCCGCGTGCCGCGCGTCGTGAACGCGAAGCAGCGGGCGGCGTCCGGCCTGCAGGCGGCCTGCCAGGCGGCGCGGTCGGCATGCCGCCGCACCGGCGCGTACTCGTGGTAGTCGAGGCCGGCGCGACGCAGCAGCGGGTCGTCCATCGCGAAGCCCAGCGGTTCGATCAGGTGCAGTTCGCAACCGGTGTTCGCGGACAGCCGGATCACGTTGCCGGTGTTGGGCGGGATCTCGGGCTGCACGAGGACGATGCGGAACATGGGGCAGGTCGGGTCTTGGTGGCGGTCCGGCGTGTCGTCAGGGGGTGCGCGCCAATGCCCACACGGCCACCTCCGCCGCGCCGGCGGCGAGCAGTGCCAGCGAGGCCTCGGCGGCCGTGGCGCCGGTCGTCAGCACGTCGTCGACGAGCGCGATGCGGCGGCCTGCGATGCGCTCGGGGCGTGGCACACGGAAGACGCCACGCAGGTTGCGGCGGCGTGCATCGCGCGTCAGCCCGGCCTGGGCGCCGCGCCCGGGCTCGCGCTGCAGCGCCGTCGCCTCGGCCGGCCGCTGCAGGGTGACGGCGACACGGCGCGCCAGCTCCCAGGCCTGGTTGTAGCCACGCTCGGCCAGGCGGTCGGGGGCCAGCGGCACCGGCAGCACGAGGTCGGGCCAGGCGGCATCCTCGGCACGGAGCGCGGCGGCGAGCCGTCGCGCCAACGGCGCTGCGAGCTCGGCCCGGCCACCGTACTTGAAGGCCGTCACGAGCGCGTCCCAGGGGAAACCGTAGTCGACGGCGCAGCGGCAGCGCGCAAAGGGCAGGGCCTCGCGCAGGCACTCGCCGCAGCGCTGCGCGCCGGGCGCGAGCCGCAGCGCGCAGCCGTCGCAACGCGCCACCGCCGGCGCGAAGCGTTCGCAGCAGGCAGCGCACACCGCGGCGTCGCTCCACTGGCGGCAGACCTCGCACAGCGTGGGCAGGGGCACGCGATCCAGGGACCAGGGTCGTCGCATCGGCTCAATATACTGGCCGGCATGAGCACACAGGGCGGTCCCGATGGCGAACGCCGGCGTGTCGAGCCGGCCGTTCCTCAGGCGACGCCGGCGCCTGCCGCCCGCCAGGCGCTGCGTGCCGTCGACGGCCCCGCACTGGATCGCGTCCGCTCGCGCCTGGCCGCCGCCGAGGTCGCGCCCTGGCTGCACGCCGAGGTCGCGCGCCGGATGGCCGAGCGCTTGCCGGTGATCCGGCATCGACCCCGGCGCGTGCTCGACTGGTGGCCGGCGTCCAGCGGCAGCGCGGACCTCTTGCGGCGCGCCTACCCTGACACGCCGTGCCAGGGCGTCTGGCCCGAGGGCGTGCGCGCGGCGGCTGCGCCGACGACTCCGTGGTGGTCTCCGCGGCGCTGGCGGCACGGCACGGCGCGGCCGCTGCCGGTGGCCATCGACACGCTCGGCGACGCGTCGGCGGACCTGCTGTGGGCCAACATGACGCTGCACTGGTGCGCCGATCCGCTGGCCGAGATGCGGCGCTGGCACCGCGTGATCGAGGCGGACGGATTCCTGATGTTCTCGACCTTCGGGCCGGGCACGCTGGAGGCCTTGCGCGAGGTCTACCGGATGAACGGCTGGGGCGCTGCGCATGCCCCGTTCGTGGACATGCACGACCTCGGCGACATGCTGGTCGAGGCGGGGTTCGCCGACCCGGTGATGGACCAGGAGACCCTGACCCTGACGTGGCCGGATGCCGGCGCGCTGCTCGCCGAGCTGCGGCATCTCGGCGCCAACGCCGACCCGGCGCGCCATGCCGGGCTGCGCACGCCGCGCTGGCGCGCGCGCCTGCACGCGGCGCTCGCCGCTGCACCGGCGCCGGCGCGGCCGGCAGGGCTGGCCGATCCGCAGGCGGGCCGTTGCGCGCTCGGCTTCGAGATCGTCTATGGCCATGCGTTCCGCCCGCGCGCGCGGACGCGTCTGGCCGCGACCACCACCGTCGGTCTCGAGGACATGCGATCTATACTGCGGGCTCGCCCGGAGCGATGACCAGGGCTGGATTCGCTAGAATTCGCTCGGACTGATATTCGTCAAGTCGGATATACGAGTCACGCTGCCCGGTACACGGTGTGCCGGGACGCCCTCGTGTCCCACCCGAGCACGTTTTCTCCCGCCGAATCCGCCTTCTGCCTTCCCGCATGAGCACTGCCTTCGCCCCCGGCCCTTGGCCGGTCACACCGCCCGTGGCCACGGCATGGCGCTTCGGCGCTGTCGTGCGCCTGGCCGGTCGGCACGGCGAGCGCCCGGCGCTGCGCTGGGTGCTCAAGCGCAACTGCTCGATCACGCCGCGCCAGTTGATGGCCGTCTACCTGTCGCTGTGCGCGGTGTCGATCGGCCTCGGGCTGGCCTTCTGGTCGGTCGGTGCGCCCTTTGTCCTGGCCTTCGCCGGGCTGGAGGTGGTGCTCGTGGGCCTGGCCCTGCTGGTCTACGCCCGTCACGCCGCCGATCGCGAGACCCTGACGCTGGACGACGGGCAGGTCGAGGTCGAGCAGTGCGTGGGCAGGCATGTGCAGCGCGCGTCCTTCCGCGCCGAATGGTTGAGTGTCGAGCCCGCGAAGGCGCAGGGCTCGCTGGTGGCATTGGCGGGCCAGGGCCGTCGCGTGCTGGTCGGGCGCCATCTGCGTCCCGACTTGCGGGCGGCCTTCGCACAGGAGCTCAGGCAGGCCGTGCGGCGTGCCCGGGTCGGCCTGTCGCCCGAGGAATCCGAACTGGAAGTGCAACGATGACGATGAAGAACACGACTCCCCTGGGCCAGCGTGCCGCGGGTTCGGTGCTGGCCGCGGCGGCGGCACTGGTGGGCGCCGCCACGGCCTTCCCTGCGTGGGCGCAGGTGAACGACCTGCCGGGCGGCCCGGCGGTCAACCAGCTCAACCTGCATCCGGCGGCGAGCGCGATCGCCGAGCAGCAGCAGTGGCTGCACTGGATGATGCTGATCATCTGCCTGGCGATCTTCGTCGCCGTGTTCGGCGTGATGTTCTATTCCATCCTGAAGCATCGCAAGTCGGTCGGTCACAAGGCGGCCAACTTCCACGAGAGCCTGACGGTCGAGATCGCGTGGACCGTCGTCCCCTTCATCATCGTCATCGCGATGGGCGCGATGGCCACGCGCACGGTCGTCGCGATGAAGGACACGACCAACGCCGACCTCACGGTCAAGGCCACCGGCTACCAGTGGAAGTGGGGCTACGACTACCTGAAGGGCGAGGGCGAGGGCATCGGCTTCCTGTCGACGCTGGACCCGGCGCACCGCGCGATGTCCGACGCCGGCCAGCCGGCAGGCGACAACTACCTGCTGAAGGTCGACAACCCGCTGGTGGTGCCGGTCGACAAGAAGGTGCGCGTCATCACCACCGCCAACG
>CAZQPN010000213.1:0-5538 GCA_964595215.1 uncultured Rubrivivax sp.
CCATCAGCACCAGCGAGTGCTTCTGCTCCTCGAAGAACCAGATCGACATGAAGGCGGAGAAATCGGAATCGTCGCGGTTGTCGCGCAGGAACATCTCGGTGGCCGGCAGCGCCGCCCACTCGGTGATGGCGTTCATCTTGATCGTGAGCGCCTGCTCCTCGGTCAGCCGCGCGGCATCGAACCGATCCCAGGGGATGTCGGTATCCATGTTCCAGCGAACGGCCTCGAGCTGCTTGAACAGTTCCGGGTACAGCATGTCGGTCCTCGAACGAGAATGCGTTTGGATTCTAGGTCGCCAGGCGGGCAGCGTCCGCACGCCAATCCGCGACGGCGCCGGGAACCTGGTCGAGCGCGGGCAGCGGCCGCACCCCATCCAGGCGCCGACGCTGCAGAACCGGCGCGGCGCCGCCCGCCCACACCTCGACCTGCGGCCGCAGCTTGGACCGCAGCTCGCGCAGGCCGTCGACGATCGTCGTCGGCGCGACGCTGCCTGTGAAGCCGAGGGCGACGATGTCGCTGTCGTAGGCGCCGGCGGCGCGCACGATGTCCCACACCGGCGTCTGCACGCCGAGCGACACGCAGGCCGCACCATGCAGCCCGAGCAGGGCCTCGGCCATCAACAGGCCAAGGGCGTGCGGCTCGCCGGGCAGCGTGGCCAGCAGCACGCGCGGGCGCGTCGCCGGCCGCGGCGCTGGCAGCAGGGCGATCGCCTGGCGCAGCACGCCTTGGGCGGCGTCGGTGTAGACATGCTCCTCGAAGATCTCCAGCCGCCCCTGCATCCAGGCCTCGCCCACGGCCACGCTCAGCGGCGCCAGGACGTCGAGCAGAAAGCGCTCGACGCCGAGCAAGGCCAGGTCACCGCGCAGCCGGTCGCGCAGCGCAGGCACGTCGTGGGCGCGCAGCGTGTCCAGGTAGGCACGGCTCGCCTGGGCGTCGAGCACCGGCGCAGGCCCCGCGGCCGGCGGCTGCAGGGTTCCGCCAAGCTGCTCGAGGGCCGGTCGGTCGAGGCCGACGACGCGCCCGGGCCGGTGTCCGGCGTCGAGCAGCCGCTTGATCAGGCGCAGCCGCTCGACCTGGTCGATCGGATAGGCGCGCTCGCCGATCGCGTCGCGCCCCGGCTGTGGAAACCCGTAGCGCCGCTCCCAGACGCGCAGCGTGTCCTTGGTCAGGCCGGTGTCGCGTTCGACAGCGGAGATCGACAGCGTCAGCATGGGCAATGGGTCGTTCATCGTTCGGCCGGCACGGAGCATGCATCAGGATGGCCACGCGGTGCGCGCCCTTGCATCAGCAACCCCGTTCCCGTAATATACTGATCAGTTCAAATTATGAACATCAAAGTATCACTTCGATCCTCGTTCCTGTCGGCCTTGCCGAGGGCCGGCCTCGTCGCATCGCTCTGCGCCGTCTGGCTGAGCACGGCGGCGGCGGCGGCGTCGAACCCGGACACCCGACCCGCGACGCGCACCGACTCGGCCTGCCCCGAGGTGCTGAGGACGACGCTGCCTCGCCTGCAGGACGAGGCGCCGATCGACCTGTGCCGCTACGCCGGGCGGCTGCTCCTGGTCGTCAACACGGCCAGCCAGTGCGGGTACACACCGCAGTACCAGGGCTTGGAAGCACTGCACCGCCGCTTCGAGGCACAGGGGCTGGTCGTGCTCGGCATTCCGTCGAACGATTTCGGGCGCCAGGAGCCCGGCAGCAACGCGCAGATCGCCGACTTCTGCAGCAACCAGTTCGACGTCCGCTTCCCGATGTTCGCCCGCAGCCCCGTGCGTGGGCCGGCGGCCAACCCGCTGCACGCGACCTTGACGGTCCTCAGCGGCGAGGTCCCGGGCTGGAACTTCCACAAGTACCTGGTCTCGCGCGACGGCCGCGAGGTGCTCAGCTTTCCGTCCGCACTCGACCCGCAGGATCCGCGCCTGGTGCGCGAGATCGAGCGCCTGCTGCGCACGAAGTAACTGTTTGGTCGTTTTGTGACTATTCGGTTATACTCGGCCGACACAACTGGCTACACCGCGGACGGAACTCGGCCGGTGGGCTGCACTCTCAACGGGAAGCGCATGTCGCTCCCACACGGGCAAGGGGCATGACGCCATGATGCTTTTCCTGTCGCGCAGACGCCTTCACCGGGCTGGAATCCCGGGGTGTCTCTCCTCCTCCTCCCTCCCTCCCTCGTTCACCCCGGGGCGCTGCGCGACAGTCCTTCTCACCGACCCCCTCCGGCCCGAGCCCGCGTCTCGGGTCCGCGGGGTCTGACATGCGACGCATCGCCGTCGTCGGCGCCGGGATCTCCGGCTTGTCCTGTGCCTACCATCTCGCCGACCAGGCCCACGTCACGCTGTTCGAGGCCGGCCGCTACTTCGGTGGCCACACGCACACCGTCGACGTCACGCTGGACGGGCCGCAGGGCGCCGTCACCCACGGCGTGGACACCGGCTTCCTCGTGTTCAACCACCGCACCTACCCGAACCTGGTGCGTTTGTTCGAGACGCTCGGCGTCGAGACCGCACCGTCCGAGATGTCGTTCTCGGTCCAGGTGCCGGCGACCGGCCTCGAGTGGAGCGGGTCCGACCTGAACGGCGTGTTTGCCCAGCGCGGCAACCTGCTGAAGCCGCGCTTCTGGCACATGCTGGCCGAGATCCTGCGCTTCAACCGGTTGGCCACGGCGCTCGCCGAGCGCGGCGCCGACGCCGAACTCGACGAGGCGATCGGCGACTTCCTCGACCGCCACCGCTTCGGCACGGCCTTTCGCGACGGCTACTTCCTGCCGATGATCGGCTGCATCTGGTCCTGCCCGACCGACCAGATGCTGCGCTTCCCGATCGGCACGATGATCCGCTTCTGCCACAACCACGGCCTGATCCAGGTCAGCGACCGGCCGCAGTGGCACACGGTGCGCGGTGGCGCGAAGCACTACGTCGCCAAGCTGCTCGAGCGCATCCCCGACGCCCGCCTGGCCACACCGGTGCACGCGGTGCGCCGACTGCCACCCGGGCACGGCAGTGCCGGCGTGATGGTGGCGACCGACCGCGGCGACGAGCGCTTCGACGAGGTCGTGCTGGCCTGCCACAGCGACCAGAGCCTGGCCCTGCTGGCCGACGCCACGGCCGACGAGCGCGCCGTGCTCGGCGCCATCCGCTACCACCCCAACCACGCGGTGCTGCACACCGACACGAGCGTCCTGCCGGCACGGCGCCGGGCCTGGGCAGCGTGGAACTACGAACGCGCCGCCGACACCGCGCAGGAACAGGCCGCCGTCTGCCTGCACTACTGGATCAACCGCCTGCAGCCGCTGCCGTGGCAGACGCCCGTCGTCGTCTCGCTGAACCCGGGGCGCGCCATCGACCCGGCGCGCGTGCTCGGCGAGTACACCTACAGCCACCCGGTGTTCGACCTCGGTGCGGTCGCTGCGCAGCGCCGGCTGCCCGACATCCAGGGTCGCTCGCACCTGTGGTTCTGCGGCGCCTGGGCGCGCTACGGCTTCCACGAGGACGGGCTGTCGTCGGCACTCGACGTCGTCGGCGCCATGCGCTCGCGCTGGGCGGCCGAGCCGGTGGGGCTCGCGGCATGACGACGGCCCGTGCGTCGGCGGACCGCCGCGCGCAGATCGGCACCGGCGTCGTGCGCCACCGCCGCCTGCGCCCGGCCGCCAACGCCTTCGAATACGGCACCTACTTCCTGTGGCTGCCCATGCGCACGCTGGCGCACCGCCCCGAGCCGGCACTGGCGCGCAACCGCTTCGGCCTCGTGAGCTTCCACGACCGAGACCATGGCGATGGCGGCCCCGACGCGCTGGCGTGGCTGGACGCGTTGCTGGCCCGCGAGGGCGTGCGCGACGCCGACGGCGAGGTCTGGCTGCAGACCTACCCCCGCGTGCTCGGCTACGTCTTCAAGCCGGTCAGTTTCTGGCATTGCGAGCGTGCCGACGGCACGCTGGCGGCGATCGTCGCCGAGGTCAACAACACCTTCGGCGAACGCCACTGCTACCTGCTGGCCGGCGCCGACCTCGCCTACGGCCGCGAACTGCAGGCGCGCAAGGTCTTCCACGTGTCGCCGTTCTGCGACGTCCAGGGACGCTACCGCTTCCGCTTCATGCGCACGACCGACCGCGTGGTCGCGTGCATCGACCACGACGACGCCGACGGCCCGCTGCTGCTCACCAGCGTCAGCGGCCGGCTCGCCACGATGACACCGGCCAGCGTGCGCGCGGCCTTCTTCGGCATGCCGCTGATGACGCTGGGCGTCATCGCGCGCATCCACTGGCAGGCCGCGAGGCTGTGGCTCAAGCGCGTGCCCTTCTTCCGCAAGCCCGCGCCGCCGACCCTGCCGACCACCCGCTGACCCCCACCGCACCTCCAAGCGCTCTGCGATGACCGACACCTCCCGCACCACCACCGCCGCCGCCCCGCTCACGCTGCCGCCGCAGACGCCGGCCGCAGCGCGCACCGTGCTGCGCCTCGTGCAGCGGCTGCGAATCGGCGTGCTCGACGTGCAGCTGCCCGACGGCAGCCAGGCGCGCTTCGGCACCCCGCGCGACGGCGAACCGCAGGCCGCGATCCGGCTCCTCGACTGGTCGGTCTGCAGCGCCGCGCTGAAGAGCGGCGACATCGGTTTCGCAGAGGCTTTCGTCGAGGGCCGCTGGACGAGCCCCGACGTCGTCGCGCTGCTCAAGCTCTTCCTGGCCAATCGGGACGCGCTGGAGGCGGTCGTCTACGGCAGCTGGTGGGGCTCGCTGCTGTACCGCGCCAGGCACCTGCTGAATCGCAATTCGCGCCGCGGCAGCCGCAAGAACATCCATGCCCACTACGACATCGGCAACCCGTTCTACCGCCTCTGGCTGGACGAGACGATGAACTACTCGAGTGCGCTGTTCGAGGGCGACCAGACGCGCCCGATGGCCGATGCGCAGCTGGCCAAGGTGCGGCGCGCGCTGCGCGAGGTGCAGCTGCAGCCGGGCCAGCGCCTGCTCGAGGTCGGCTGCGGGTGGGGCGCACTCGCCGAGGCCGCGGCCGGCGAGTTCGGCGCCGACGTGGTCGGCGTGACGCTGTCCGACGAGCAGCTGGCCTTCGGCCGCGAGCGCATGCAGCGCTGCGGACTGGCCGACCGCGTCGACCTGCGACTGCAGGACTACCGCGACATCGCCGACGGACCCTTCGATGCCATCGCGTCGATCGAGATGTTCGAGGCCGTCGGCCGCGAGTACTGGGGAGACTACTTCCGCACCCTGCACGCGAGGCTGAAGCCGGGCGGCCGTGCCTGCATCCAGAGCATCGTCATCCGCGACGACCTGTTCGAGCGCTACGCGCGCTCGACCGACTTCATCCAGCAGTACATCTTCCCCGGTGGCCTGCTGCCCAGCCCCTCGACCTTCCGCGCCGAGGCCGAGCGCGCCGGATTGCGGGTGGAGAACGCCTTCGCCTTCGGCCCCGACTACGCCGAGACGCTGCGCCGCTGGCGCCTGGCCTTCCTGGCGCGCGATGGCCAGGTGCGCCAGCTCGGCTTCGACACCCGCTTCATGCGCATCTGGGAGTTCTACCT
>CAZQPN010000214.1:0-5524 GCA_964595215.1 uncultured Rubrivivax sp.
CGTCGCTGCGGATCTTGCGGTCCGCGGTGTAGCGGTTGATCATCGAATCCATGTTCCCGGCGGTGACGCCATAGAACAGGTTCGGCCGGCCGAGCGCCTTGAACGGGTCGGCCGACTGCCAGTCGGGCTGGGCGATGATGCCGACGCGGAAGCCCTGCGCCTCCAGCGTGCGCCCGATCACCGCCATGCCGAAGCTCGGGTGGTCGACGTAGGCGTCGCCGGTGACGACGATGACGTCGCAGCTGTCCCAGCCGAGCGCGTCCATCTCGGCGCGGCTCATCGGCAGGAAGGGCGCCGGCCCGAAGCGCTTGGCCCAGAACGGCCGATAACCGGTCAGCGCGCGGGCGGCCGGTGGCTTGACGGGGGCGGTGGTGGCGGACATCGGAAGGTGGTCGGCAAACAACCCGTGATTGTCCCCCCCTTCCGATACCTGCACGCCGCGCAAGCCGATCGGCGACGGACACCGGCCCTCAACCCCCGTCGGCGCCTGCCGATACCCCTGCATGGACCCGATCTGGCTGCCCGCCGCGCTCGTGCTTGCCCTCGGAGGGGTGTGGGCCGTGCTCGACGGCTGGTGGACGCGCCGCCGCTGGCGGCTCGACCGCGACCGTCGGCGGCACGCCCTGGCACCGCCGGCGGAGGTCCTCGGCGCGACGATCGCGGCCGGCGCCGCCAGCCCGGCACCGGCCGAGACCCGCATGGCGCCGGCCGCGGTCGGTGTCCGTCCGGTGCTCGGCCCGCCTGCCGCCGGTGAGGCTCGGCGCGCCGACGCGGCGCACGAGTCCGACCTGGCGGCGTAGGGTTCGCGGGACCGCGCTGCGCGCCGCCGGCGCAGCGCGCTACATTTGGCGCGAGCCGGGCACGATCGACCACGATCCTTGCCCGGCCACGACCGCCACCCGCCCGCTCCCCCGCCGCATCGATGAACCGCCGCCACGCCTGCCTGAGCCTGCTTGCCACTGCGCTGTCCGTGCCGGGCGTCGCAGGCGCGCAGTCCGGCCCGGCGCACGAGCGGGCGCCACCGGACCGGCTGTCCGAGGCCTTGTCGCTCTACGGCGTCACGCTGAAGGACGCCGACGCCGAGCGCTTCATCGCCGCCGCCACCGCGGCCGGCGGCAACCCGCTGCCCGGCCCGGCCGGCAGTCCGCCGCGGCTGGACATGCGGGCCGCCGGCGTGCCGGCGCTGGAGCGACTGACGCTGCTCAGCCAGGACGGCAAGATTGCCAGCGTGCAGTTCACCGTCAAGGGCTACGGGCAGGACAACGTCGCGCTGCGCGGCCTGCTGGTCGCCAAGTACGGCAACCCCTACACGGTGTCGCCGCGCCCGCTGCGCTTCGGCGGCTTCGACCAGCGCGCCACGCCGCGTGGCGGCTTCCAGTGGTTCTTCGCCGACGGCATGCGGCTCGTCTACGAACACCCGCGCGTCGGCGAGGTGACGCTGTCGTACATCGACGATGAGCGCCTGCAGGCGCTCGAGGCCGGCAGCCGTGCCGGCCGGCCGGCGACACCGCCGGTCGAGGCGCTGCGCGACCGCCTCTGACACCGCGCGGCGTTTGCCGCTTCGTTAACGGTGACACGGTCCGGCACGCGCGCGACGCGCCGGCGCCCTATGTTCGGGTCGACCCGGGCCGATATCGCAACAGGGCGTGTCTGCCCGAGCGATCGGTCCCAACGTGTCTGCCCATCCCTCTCACGAGCCACTCGAGTTTCCGCGCCGCGTCCTCGTCGGCGTGTTCGTCGCCGTCGCCCTGTGGTACCTGCACTGGCGCCTGGGCACGTTCAACCCCGAGGCGCCGGTGCTGTCGCGCGTCATCTACGCCGCCGAGGTCTTCGGCTTCGTCACCGCGCTGCTGCACTTCTACATGTGCTGGCGGCTGAGCGTGCGCCGCTGCGGGCCGCCTCGCGTCGCCCGCAGCGTCGACGTCTTCGTGCCGACCTACAACGAGAGCCCGGACCTGGTGCGCAAGACGCTGCTGGCGGCACTGGCGATGGAGCACCGGCACACCGTGTGGCTGCTCGACGACGGCCGGCGCGACGAGATGAAGCGCCTGGCGCGCGAACTCGGCTGCGCCTACCTCACGCGGCCCGACAACACGCACGCCAAGGCCGGCAACCTGAACCACGCACTGCAGCACAGCCGCGCCGAGCTGATCGCCGTCTTCGACTGCGACCACGCGCCGCGGCGCGACTTCCTGACGCACACGCTGGGCTACTTCGACGACGAGCGCGTCGGCTTCGTGCAGACGCCGCAGGACTTCTACAACCTCGACTCGTACCAGCACCGCGGCGATGCGAAGGGCGGCACGGTGTGGACCGAGCAGTCCCTCTTCTTCCGCGTCATCCAGCGCGGCAAGGACACCTTCAACGCCGCGTTCTTCTGCGGCAGCTGCGCCGTCGTGCGGCGCAGCGCGCTCGACGAGATCGGCGGCTTCGCCACCGGCACCGTCACCGAGGACCTGCACACCTCGATCCGCCTGCACGCCAAGGGATGGCGCTCGGTTTACCACGCGCAGCCGCTGGCCTTCGGCGTCGCGCCCGAGTCGGTCGCCCCCTTCATCGGACAGCGCGTGCGCTGGGGCCAGGGCGCGATGCACGTCTGGCGCATGGAGGGGTTGCTGAGCCACAAGGGCCTGAGCTGGCCGCAGCGCATCAACTACCTGGCCTCGGTGCTGACCTACTTCGACGGCTGGCAGAAGGCGGTGATGTACGCCGCGCCGGTGATCGTGCTGCTGACCGGCACGATGCCGCTGCTGACCGACACGACGAGCTTCCTGCTGCACTTCGTGCCGTTCTACCTGCTGACGTTCTGGGCCTTCGAGGAGGTCGGCCGCGGCTACGGCCGCAGCCTGTTCATCGAGCAGTACAACATGGCCCGCTTCGCCGCCTTCGCGTGGGCGACGCTGGCCTGGGTGTTCCCGCGCATGAAGTTCCGCGTCACCGCCAAGGGCGCGCTGGCCGGCGGCGACCTGCGCTTCACGCTGGCGCAGTGGATCGTGCTGACCCTGAACTGGGCGGCGATCCCGATCGGTGCGGCGCTGTTCTTCGCCTTCGGCAAGCTGCCCGTCGAGGGCCTGATCGCGAACTCGATCTGGGCCGCCATCAACGGCGGCCTGGCCGCGGCGGTGCTGGTGTTCACGGCCCGCCGGCAGCGCAACGCGCGCGGCAGCTACCGCTTCCCGGTGCCGGTCGGCGCCGAACTGGTGATGGCCGACGGCAGCCGCGTGCACGGCACGGTCGACGACCTGTCGGACACCGGCCTGCGCTTCTATGGCCAGCTGCCGTCCGACCTGCAGACCGGCACCGCGCTGACCGGCTGGCTGCAGCTGCCCGACGGCCCGCTGGCCTTCTGGGGCGAGGTGCGCAGCATCGCCGCGCCCCACGCGGATACGGAGGTGCCCGCCGGCCCGCGCAGCATCGGCTGCAGCCTGTCGGTCACCGGGCCCGGGCGCGTGCGGCTGGAGCAGTTCCTCTTCGGCTCCGACCTGCAGTGGCACCTCAACGGCGTCACCGAGCGCGCGCACACCCCGCTCAGCCGGCTGCTGCCGCGCTGGGTCGACGGCCCGCGCCCGCACCCGCTGGCGGCGCGCCACTGGATGGCGATCGAGCTTCGGCCCGCGGCGCACCTGCCGCCGCTGCAGGCGCTGATGAGCGCGCCCGCGGCCGGCGACAACCGCGCCACCTACATCATCAGCTTCGCCCCGCTGCCCGAGGACACGCCGCTCATCCTCGACCAGTTCCGCCGCGCCCTGGCGCCACGCTGCGGCGTGCGGCTGGTGCCGGCGGACCTGCCCGGGACATCGTTGCACGTCTACTGGGCGATGCCATCGCCGATGCCGGCGCCTCGGCCGGCGATGCTGCCGGCGACGCCAGCCGCGGCGCCCGTGGCGGATCCCGCGCCGACCGCGACCACGACCGCCCGCGCCGGTGCGCCGAGGACCGACCCGGCCGCCCGCGAGACGGCGGCCCTGATCGACCGCGCGCGACGGTCGCGCGGCGAGCCCTCGACCTTCGACGTCGACCCGACGACGCTGTGAAAGCCGCACCCATGTCCCTGCGCACCGCCTCCCTGCTGATCCTGGCCGCGCTCGGCGCCCTGCCGGCGTCGGCCCAGCGCCTGGCCGACTACGCCCAGCTCGACGGCTCGGCCGACTCGAGCAGCCTGGTGCTGGTGCGCGCACTCGGCGACCCGCGCGCCGCCACCCCTGCGCCGCTGCTGACGGCCAGCGCCAGCCACTGGACCGATGGCCGGTCACTCGCGCTGGCGCTGGTGCCGCGCTGGACGATCGCGGCGGGCGGCGGCCATGCGCTGCGCGCAGGCGCCGGCGCCGGGGCCGAGCACTTCGAGGACCGCGCCGGCGACGAGCGGCGCAGCGACGCCTCGCTGCGGCTGCAGGCCGAGGCCGACGGCCCGCTGGCAGCGCACCGCTACTACCTGCTGGCGCAGGCCAGCAGCTTCCGCCGCGGCGCCTTCGTGACCGCGCAGCTCGCGCTGGCCGGCACGCCGCTGGCGCTGGAGCTGTCGCGCGTCACGGACCGCGGCTACGGCGCGAGCACCGGCGTCGTGCGCTGGCGCGTCGACGGCGGCTGGTGGCTGCGCCTGGGTGCGGTGCGCGACGACGCCGGCACGCGTGCGCTCGTCGGCGTCGCCTACAACGGGTTCTGACGGCCCCCGGGCCGGGCAGCGGTCAGACCGTCACGGCGTCGCCGTCCTCGGCCTCCTCGCCAAGGAAGCCGCCGCTCTGGTGCGCCCACAGCCGGGCGTAAAGCCCGCCGGCGGCGAGCAGCTCGGCGTGCGTGCCCTGCTCGACGATGCGCCCGGCGTCCATCACCACGAGCCGGTCCATCGCGGCGATGGTCGACAACCGGTGCGCGATCGCGACCACCGTCTTGCCCTCCATCAGCCGGTACAGGCTGGCCTGGATCGCCTGCTCGACCTCGCTGAGCAGCAGGATGGGTGCGTCCTTCAGCATCACGCGCGCGATCGCGACGCGCTGGCGCTGGCCGCCGCTGAGCTTGACGCCGCGCTCGCCGACATGGGCGTCGTAGCCGTGCCGGCCCTTCGGGTCCACCAGCCCCTGGATGAAGTCGTGCGCCTCGGCGCGCTCGGCCGCGTGCACCATCTGGACCTCGCTCGCGTCCGGGCGGCCGTAGACGATGTTGTCGCGCACCGAGCGGTGCAGCAGCGAGGTGTCCTGCGTGACCATGCCGATGTTGGCGCGCAGGCTGTCCTGGGTGACACCGGCGATGTCCTGCCCGTCGATCATGATGCGGCCGCCATCGACGTCGTAGAAGCGCAGCAGCAGATTCACCAATGTGGATTTGCCGGCGCCCGAGCGGCCGATCAGGCCGATCTTCTCGCCCGGCTTCACGGTGAGCGTGAAGTCGTCGATCACCGGCTGCGGCTTGCCATAACCGAAGCTCACCCGTTCGAACTTCACCTCGCCGCGGCTGACCACCAGCGGCACCGCGGCCGGCGCGTCCAGCACCTGGCGCGGCCGCGTCAGCGTGGCGATGCCGTCCTGGA
>CAZQPN010000215.1:0-5499 GCA_964595215.1 uncultured Rubrivivax sp.
GCGACGATGCCGGCCGCCTTCGCGCGCGCGATCTCGTCGGGCGGCGTGTTGTCGGTCAGGTAGAGCGTCATCAGCGGCTCGAAGTCGCAGCCCGGCCCGTCGGCCGGCCGCGCGGCCAGGATGCGCTCGCGGTAGGCCAGCGCCTGCGCGGTGGTCGTCACCGGCGGGCGCAGGTTGGGCATGACGATGGCGCGGCCGAACTGCGCCGCCGTGTACGGCAGCACCGCCTGCATCGCCGCGCCGTCGCGCAGGTGCAGGTGCCAGTCGTCGGGGCGGGCGAGGGTCAGGGTGTCGGCAATATCGGGCATGGCGGTCATTGTCTCGCACCGCCCGGCCCCGGCTTTGCGGCCGGCTGCGCCGGGTCCGCGCCGGGCGGCCCGCCGCCTTCAGTCGTAGATCAGGCCGTACAGCTGCTCGGGCAGCACGCGTGCCAGGCCGGTGCGGTCGGTGACCGGACCGGCGATGGCGAACTCGGGCTGGCCGGTGTCCCGGGCCAGGGGCTGCGACAGGGTCCGCCTGTCGGCGTGCCGCAGCGCCGTGACCATGGCGGCGGCACCGTCCTTCGCCCGCCGTGTGACGACACCGGCCTCGCCGCTGCGCAGCAGCACCCAGTCGCCCGGCGGATAGACGCCGACCGCCTTGATGACGGCCGCCGCCAAGGCGCTCCCGGCCTCGGCCTGGAACAGCTCGCGCGCCGCCGACTGCGGCAGCATCGGCGGGCGCACCTGGCGCGGGCTGAGCTTGGCACAGTAGACGTCGGCGATGCGCAGCAGGCGCGCCGTCTCGTGCACGTCGGTCAGGCCCTGCGGGTAGCCCTGGCCGTCGGTGCGCTCGTGGTGCTGGGCCACCGCGCCGAGCCACTCGTCGTCGCCGACGCCGGCCGCGCACAGCAGCGCGACGGCACGCGTCGGGTGCGCGCGGATCTGCGCCAGCTGGCCACTGTCTGGCGGCTCGGACCGCTCGGCCATCAGCGCCTGCAACTCGACGATGGCCATGTTCATCGACAGCGCTGCACCGGCCAGCGAGCGCACGCGGGCCGGTGGCCAGCCCAGCATGCGTGCGCCCAGCACGGCCACCGTCGCGGTGTGCATGCCGTGCGTCAGCGCGTAGAGCGCGAACCGCTGGTCGTCCTGGCGCACGAGCCGGAACAGCGCCCCGTCGGCAAAGCGGTCGATCAATGCCAGCTGGCGGTCCACGAGCCGGCCCAGCGCCTCCCCCAGCGGGGGCGACGCCTCGCGCACGAGCTTGCGCAGCAGGGCGTCGAGCGCCCATGTCTGCGACTCCCACTCGTCGAACCAGGTCGGCGGGCCGGCGGCCGGCGCGGCCGGCGCATCGAGCACGCCGCGCGAGCGACGAAAGGCCTCGGCCTCCGCGGGGTCGACGCAGGCACCGCGCTCGACCAGCGCCTCGCACTGCGCCGGGCTGAGCGCCCGCTGGCCGGCCCCCAGCAGCAGCCGGCCGGCACCGTCGAGCACGCGGAAGGGCAGCGGCTCGTCCGGCGCCAGCAGGCCGACGAGGGCGGCCAGGGGGACACGGTCGGCGCCGGCGCTCATCTGGGCGACCTATGGCCTGCCGTGGTTCCAGCTCGGCGCACGCGCCCCACCGGCGGTCGGCCCGGCGCTCACCGCGGCCCTCCCTCGCCGCTGCGCAGGCCGCGCAGGGCCTCGGCCAGCAGCGGCGACACCGGCACCGCGTTGCTCGGATGCGGCACGCTGTCACTGCTCCAGATCCGACCCACGCCGGCGGCGTGCAGCACGGCCACCGCATCGCCGACGAACAGCGCGTGCGTGACGGCGGCGTCGACGCTCGCGGCCCCCATCGCGACCGCGCCTTGCGCCGCCGCGATGAGCGTGCGCCCGGTGCTGGCGACATCGTCGAGCAGCACGACGGCACGGCCGCGCACGTCGACCTCGGGCAGCGTGACCTCGACGTCGCGGTCGCCGTGGCGCTGCTTGCGGCACACCGCGTGGTCGAGGCCGGCGCCGTCGGCCGCCAGGCGCACCCACTGCCCGGCCTCCTCGTCCGGCCCGAGCAGCAGCGCGCCCGGCACCTGGCGGGCGACGAAGGCGCCGAGCGCGCGCGCGGCGGTCACCGCCCGGCCGCGCCGGCCCGGCAGGATCTCGTCCAGGCTGGCGATGCGGTGCAGGTGCGGATCGACCGTGACGACGGCGTCGAACCAGGCGGCCAGCGCCGCGCCCAGGTGGCGCTGGCTCACCGCCTCGCCGGGATGGAAGGCGATGTCCTGCCGCATGTAGGCGAGGTAGGGCGCCACCAGCACCAGCTCGCGCGCGCCGAGCTCGCGCGCCGCCGGCGCCACCAGCATCAGCTGCGCCAGCTTCTCGTTGGGCTGGTGCAGCCCGCGCAGCAGCGCGACGCGCGGCGGCAGCTCGGGCGGCAGCGTGAGCTTGAACTCGCCGTCCGGGAATCGATGGCAGCGCACCGGCAGCGCCGGCACGCCGAGCGCGTGCGCCAGCGCCGCCGCCGGCGCGGCCTCGTCGTCGAAGTGCAGCACGGCGTTCACCGGCCGGCCCCGCCACTGCCCGCACCCGGCCCATCCTCCTGGACCCAGCCCTCGGCCGGCTCGGCATGCGTCCCGATGCGGTAGGCCGGGCGCGACTCGGCCATCCGGCGCGCGAAACCGAACTCGGCCTCGAACTGGGCGTGGATGCGGTACAGCGGCTCGCCGCGCTGCACCGGGTCGCCGAGCTTCTTCAGCAGGTCGGCGCCGGCACCCGGGCTCTGCGGCGCGCCGGCCAGGCGGGCGATGCGGGCCATGCGCAGGTTGTCGATCTCGACCACGACGCCGTCGGTGGCGGCGCACACCTCGTGCACGAGGGAACCGGGCGCGGGTGGCTCCGCGCGGCGGCCTTGGGCATCGATGATGGCGTTCATGCGCGCCAGCGCGCGCCCGGATTCCAGGATGTCGCGCGCGATGCGGAAGCCGTCGCCGCCGCGCACGTCGGTGTCGAACTCGATCACGCGGCCGGCCAGCATCAGCGCCTTGCTGCGCAGGTCGTGCGGGGCGTCCGGGTGGTTCTCGAGCACGCGCATGACGTCGCGCGCCTCCAGCACCGGGCCGATGCCGTTGCCGATCGGCTGGCGGCCGTCGGTGATGACGGCGTCCAGCGTCAGCCCCAGGCGCGCGGCGACGAACTCGAACAGCTTCTTCAGCCGCTGCGCCTCGGGCATCGAGCGCACCTTGGCACTCGGGCCGACCGGGATGTCGAGCACCAGGTGGGTCGAGCCGGCGGCGACCTTCTTCGACAGGATCGAGGCCACCATCTGCCCCGGCGAGTCGATCGCCAGCGGGCGCTCGACCGAGATCAGGATGTCGTCGGCCGGGCTCAGCCCGGCGGTGCCGCCCCAGGCCAGGCAGCCGCGCGTGGCGCGCACGATCTCGACCAGGCGTTCGACCGGCAGCTCGACCTCGGCCAGCACCTCCATCGTGTCGGCGGTGCCGGCCGGGCTGGTGATGGCGCGCGACGAGGTCTTGGGACACCACATGCCGTGCGCGGCGACGATCGGCACGACCAGCATCGAGGTGCGGTTGCCCGGGATGCCGCCGATGCAGTGCTTGTCGACCACCGGGCCGCTGCCGATGCCGCGCTGCCAGTCGATGCGGTGGCCGACGTCGATCATCGCCTGCGTCAGGTGCAGCACCTCGTCGCGGTCGAGCTCGAACTGGTTGGTGGCGACGACGAAGGCGGCGAGCTCGATCTTCGAGTAGCGCGCCGCGGCGATGTCGCGCACGATGGCCGACAGGTCGGCGCGCGACAGCCGCTCGCCGCCGATCTTGCGGTGCAGCGCCGCGATCGACGGCGCCGGCTCGGCGTGCTCGACCCGGGCCGCGTGGCCCTCGGCGACGCCGAGGCGGGCGAAGGCGTCCTCCGACAGGCCGAGGTCGCAGGGGGCGACGATGCGCTCGTCGTCGACCACGTTGAGCACGGCGGCGATCGTCGTGCCGTTGCCGTGCACCGTCACCTTGGACAGGGCCTGGAAGCCGGCGGCGCGCACGACCGGGCAGTCGCGGTGCAGGTAGGCCACGCTCTCGCGCCAGGTGTCGATGCCGACCCGGCGGATGTGCAGCGTGGGCGTGTCCATGCCCCCGACTCTATCCGGGCGGCGCGCCGTCGGGCGTGCGTTGCGCCAGGTGGCGGCCGACCAGATCCTGCAGCCGGGCCGCCAGCGCGCGCCGGTCGGCATGCGCCGTGCCCTCGGCCGTCAGCACGTGCAGGTGCACGACCAGGCGCTCGCCGCAGGCCAGCCGCCACAGGCTCTGCGCCAGCGTCGTGTCGCCGATGAACTCGGCCGCCGGGCTCACGTCGTGGCTCGCATCGGCGTAGCGCAGCACGACGGGCTGCACCGGCGTCGCGGTGGAGATCGCCGCCTGCAGCAGGTTGGCGTGGAAGGGCAGCAGGCCGCGTCCGTCGCTCGTCGTGCCCTCCGGGAACACCGCCACCGTGTCGCCCGCGGCCAGCGCCTCGGCCATGCGGTGCACCACGCGCAGGGCGTCGCGCCGCTTCTCGCGCTCCAGGTACAGCGTGCCGGCGCAGTCGACGAGCCGGTTCACGAGCGGCCAGTGCTGGACGTCGGACTTGGACACGAAGCGCGCCTCGGGGCACACGGCGTGCACCGCCATGATGTCCAGCCACGACACGTGGTTGGCGACGATCAGCTTCGCCCCGGTCCGGAACCGACCCTGCACCGCCAGCCTCAGGCCGAGCATGCGCAGCATCTTGCGCGACCACCAGGCGATGCGCGCCTGGCGCCCGGCGGCGTCGAGCGACGGGAAGCGCCACAGCACGAGGGCCACGCCGTGCAGCCCGTGCGCCACCGCACGCAGCAGCCGCCATGCGGCCCGCAGCGTCTGCCAGGGCGACGTCCGCCCGGCGCCCCCCGCCGCCGGCGACGGGGTGGAAGCCGGTGGCGCCGCCATCAGCCGGCCGGCGCCTCGTAGGCGACGGTGCCGGCGACCAGCGTCGCGCGCACGCGGCCGGGCAGCTCCATGCCGCTGTGCGCGAAGGCGAAGGGCGTGGCCTTGCCCTGGCTGCGCAGGGCCTCGGGTGTCACGGCCCAGCGCACCGCCGGATCGAACACGCACAGGTCGGCGACGCCGCCGGCGACCAGCGCCCCGGCGCTCGCCGACAGCGAGCCCAGCGCCGGGCCGAGCACCTGCACCGGCCCGCGCGTGACGACCTCGAGCGCACGCCGCAGGCCCGGCCCGCCGCCCGCCTCGCCCCACGCCAGCGCCAGCCCGAGCAGCAGCTCAAGCCCGGTGGCGCCAGGCGCCGCCTCGGCGAAGGGCAGCGTCTTCTCGTCGGCGTCCAGCGGCATGTGGTCGCTCACCAGCGCGTCGATCGTGCCGTCGGCGAGGGCCGCCGACAGCGCGTCGCGGTCGCGCGCGCCGCGCAGCGGCGGCACGAGGCGCATCGCCGGGTTGAAGAAGCCGATGTCGACGTCGGTCAGGTGCAGCGAGTTGATGCTGACGTCGGCCGTCAC
>CAZQPN010000216.1:0-5435 GCA_964595215.1 uncultured Rubrivivax sp.
AGGGCGCCTTCCTGCGCGAGTTCGAGCCCGACTTCTTCTTCGACGACCAGACCGGTCACGTCGAGAGCGCGGCCGGCCACGTGCCGGCCGGGCACGTGGCCGGCGGCATCGTCAACACGGTCTGAACGGCAGCGTCGCCGCCGGGCGTCCCGGAGGCGACACGCTCGGGCCGCAGTTCGTGCGATTGGAGCGGGCGGATCTGAAGCCGCGCTGAAGCCCCGCGTTCGCCCTGTGCCATCGCGCGCGGCGTTCGACAGCCACATCGGCGCAGACCACACTGGCGGCCACGCGCAGGTCGCCCCGACCAGCGCGCCACCGCCCATGATGCAGCCGCCTCCCGACATCGCCGTCGTCGTGCCCGTGCACGACGAGGCTGCCAACGTCGTCGCGCTGCTCGACGAGATCGCCGCCGCGCTGACCGCGCTGTGCACGTTCGAGGCCGTGTTCGTCGACGACGCCAGCGGCGACGCGACGCGCCAGGTGCTGCTGGACTACGCGCGCAGCCATCCCTGGCTGACGGTGCTGGCGCATCGCCGCAACGCCGGCCAGAGCGCGGCCGTGCGGACCGGCGTGCACGGCGCGCGTGCCGCGGTGATCGCGACGCTGGACGGCGACGGCCAGAACGACCCGGCCGACATCCCGGCGCTGCTGGCGCGCTGGCGCGACGAGCGCGCGCGCCACGCCGGCCGTCCGGTGCTGATCGCCGGCTGGCGCACGAAGCGAAACGACACCGGCCTGCGGCGGCTGTCGTCGCGCGTGGCCAACCGCGTGCGCGCCGCGCTGCTGGGCGACGCCACGCCCGACACCGGCTGCGGCCTGAAGGTGTTCGCGCGCGACGACTTCCTCGCCCTGCCCTGGTTCGACCACATGCACCGCTTCCTGCCAGCGCTGGTGCAGCGCGCCGGCGGCGTCGTCGCGTCGGTGCCGGTGGCACATCGGCCGCGCACCCGGGGCCGGTCGCACTACGGCGTGCACAACCGGTTGTGGGTCGGGCTGGTCGACCTGCTGGGCGTGATGTGGCTGCAGCGGCGCGCGCGCGTGCCGCAGGTCGAGTGCCTGACCGGCGCGGCGGCCGAGCGGGCCGCTGTGCCGGGCGCGGGGCGGTTGACGGCCGACGACGCGGACGCCGAGGGCGTCATCCCGTCGTGGCGGCAGGCGCCGGCGGCCCGCAGGGAGAAGAGTGCATGAACTTCGACATCGACGGCGGCTGGCTGGCCATCGGCTTCCTCGGCCAGGCCCTGTTCTCGGCGCGCTTCATCGTGCAGTGGCTGTCCAGCGAGAAGGTCAAGAAGAGCGTCATCCCGACCGCCTTCTGGTACTTCAGCGTCGCCGGCGGCGCCACCTTGCTGGCCTACGCGATCCACCGCCAGGACCCGGTCTTCATCGTCGGCCAGGCCGCGGGCCTCTTCATCTACGCGCGCAACCTGCAGTTCCTGTGGCGTGACCGCGGCCACGCGGGCGCGCGCCCGATCAGCGACGAATGAGCGCCGTTCGGGGGCGCGGCCCGGGCACGCCGTCGACGGCCGCCGGCGCGATCGCCGCCACACCGCCTGCCACGATGGCCGCCGACTGGCGCGCCTTCGGCTGGCTGATGGCGGCCGCGCTGATCGTGCTCGGCGCCGGCATCGGGCTGCGCGACCCGTGGCCGTCGGACGAGCCGCGCTTCGCGCTCGTCGCGCGCCTGATGGTCGAGTCCGGCGACTGGTGGTTCCCGCGCCGCGGCAGCGAGCTGTACTCGGACAAGCCGCCGATGCTGATGTGGCTGCAGGCGCTGTCCTGGCAGCTCACCGGCCACTGGCGCATCGCCTTCGGGCTGCCGTCGCTGCTGGCCGGGCTGGCGACTCTGGCGCTGGTGTGGGACCTCGGGCGGCGCCTGTGGTCGCCGCGCATCGGGCTGCTGGCCGCGGTCGCGGTGCTCAGCGCCTTCATGTTCGGCTTCCAGTTCAAGCGCGCGCAGATCGACCCGCTGGTCACTTTCCTGATCACGCTCGCCAACTGGGGGCTGCTGCGCCACCTGCTGCTGGGGCCGAACTGGCGCGCCTTCTGGCTCGGCTGCTTCGCCGCCGGGCTGGGCGTGATCACCAAGGGCGTCGGCGTGATCGCGCTGCTGATGCTGGTGCCCTGGGCGCTGGCGCGGCGCGCCGGCTGGCACGGGCTGGCACACACCGCGCCGCAGCGCGGCGACGGCTGGCGCTGGGCCGCCGGCGCGCTGGCCTTCCTCGCGGCGATCGCACTGTGGCTGGCGCCGGTGGCCGCGCTGGCGCTGGCGCGCGGCACGCCGGAGCACCTGGCCTACCTGCAGGACATCCTGTTCAACCAGACCGCGCGCCGCTACGCCGGCCAGGTCGGCGGGCACGAGTCCAAGCCCTGGTGGTATTTCGGGCCGGTGCTGCTGTTGCACTTCTTCCCGCTGTCGCTGGTCTACGGCGCCGGCTGGCGCGATGCGCGCGCCGCCTGGCGCGTGCGCGACGGCCGGCTGGCCGTGCTGCTCGGCTGGTGCGCGCTGGTGCTGCTGTTCTTCACGCTGTCGGGCGGCAAGCGCGAGGTCTACATCCTGCCGATGCTGCCGATGCTGGCGCTGGCGCTGGGCCCGACGCTGGCGCGCATCGCCGACGCGCGCTGGCTGCACCGGACGGCGCTGGCGTGCGCGCTGCTGCTGGGCACCGGGCTGCTGGTCGCCGGCGCCTGGGGCGCGTCCGGGCGCTGGGCGCGCATGGACGCGGTGATGGCCGAACGCGGCATGGCCGAGTCCTGGCCGGCGGTGGCGATGCTGATGATGGTCGCCGGCGCCGTCTTCGCGCTCGCCGCGATCGTGTTCCGGGCCCGCCGCGGCGTGCATGCCTTGCTCGCCGGCCTGGCCGGCCTGTGGCTGGTGTGGGGGCTGGGCATCGCGCCGCTGGCCAACGGCAGCGCCTCGGCCGCCGACGTGATGCGGCAGGCGGATGCCGTCGCCGGCCCGGACGGCGAGATCGCGCTCGTCGCCTGGAAGGAGCAGAACATGCTGATGGCGCCGCGCCCGGTGCAGGACTTCGGTTTCAAGCGCCCGCCGCCGGCGCAGTTCCAGGACGCGACGGACTGGCTGCGGCAGGCGCCCGAGCGGCGCTGGGTGTTCGCGCTCGCCGGCGCCGTCGGGCCCTGCGTCGACGAGGCGCGGATCACGCGCGTGGGCCGCTCGAACCGTCGCGACTGGTGGATGTTCCAGGCCGACGCCGTCGTGCCCGGCTGCACGCTGCCGGCGCGCCGCGGGCAGATCGACGACGATACCGAGGACTGACGCCGGACGTACGGCGGGGCCCGGGCACCTGGGCCAGTGCGTCAGGGCGGGGAACGTCAGGGCCAGAAGACCACGCCCCAGGTCAGCAGCGCAAGGGCGAGCGCGAAGCCGACGGCGGCGCTGCCCAGGTCCTTGGCGCGGCCCAGCAGCGGGTGGACGTCGGCGCAGACGGCGTCGGCCAGCATCTCGATGGCGGAGTTCAGCATCTCGACCAGCCACACGAGCAGCACCGAGGCCGTCAGCGCCAGGGCCTGCCACCGCCCCGGTGCGGCCCACCAGGCGAACGCGATCAGCGGCACGCCAACCGCGAGTTCCTGTCGGAACGCCGCCTCGTGCCGGAAGGCCGCCCGCAGGCCGGCCCAGGTGTAGCCGCCGGCGCGCCAGATGCGCGCCAGCCCGCCACGGCTCTTGAAGCCGGCGGCGCCGCCGGGGGCACCGCCAGTGGTGGAGGCGGAGACGGAGGCGGAGGATGGCTGTGACCGATGCTTCGTCATGGCGCGCAGGGCCTGCAGGGAGGTGACGCGGGACGGTGGCGGCGGGCAGGCCGGGCGCCGATTGTCGCAGCCGCCACTGAAGCGCATCTGAAGTGGCGCGACGGTGGCGGACGGCGGCGGCACCCGTGCCCGTTCGAGCCGGGTGCCGGCGCGCAACCGGGGCGAGGCCGGCCGCGACGCCCGGTCAGGCCGAGGATGGCGCCGCCGGCCCGAGGTCGAGCTCGACGGCGAAGCCCGACCCGAGCTCCGGCAGCCGCAGCCGCCCGCCGTGCGCGCGCGCGACGCGGTCGGCCAGCAGCAGGCCGAGTCCGGTCACGCCTTCGTAGGCCTGGGCGTCGAGGGCGTCCTGCAGTGCGCGTCGGCGCGGCGCGTCGACACCGGGGCCGTCGTCGCGCACGCGCAGCGTCCCGGCGGTCGGCGTGTCCAGCCAGACGCGGCGCGCGCCGTGGCGCTGCGCGTTGTCCAGCAGGTTGACGAGCGCGGCGGCCAGCAGGTCCGCGTCGGCGTCCACGCGCGCGCCGGGCGCCACGTCGACCTCGAGCGCCTGCGTCGGCAGCCGCGCGACGAGCGCGCCGAGGTCGACCTCGGCGCGCTGCAGCTCGGCGCCGGTACGGAACAGGCCGAGCAGCGCCGTGACGACGCCCTGCAGCCGGCCGGCGGCGCCGCGCACGCGCTGCAGCCGCTCGCGCAGCGCCGGCGGCGCCTCGCGCCGCGCCACCGCGAGCTGCGCGTCGATGCCGGCCAGCGGCGTTCGCAGCGCGTGTGCCGCGTGGGCCGAGAAGGCCTGCTCGCTGGCCACGCGGGCGGCCAGGCGCGAGACCAGCGCCTCCAGCGCCTCGTGCACCGGCTGCAGTTCGCGCCGCTCGGCCGGCCCGAGCGCCAGGCCGCCAAGGACGTCCGCATCGTCGAAGCGCTGCGCTGCGAGCCGGGCGCTGAGCGTCTGCAGCGGCTGCAGTTCGGCGGCCAGCCGCGCGCGAAGCCAGACATGGCCCAGCAGTCCGAGCGCGAGCGCTGCCAGCACGGCGCTGAGCGCGACGTCCATGTGCGCCTCGCGGCGTTCGGCGTGGGTCTGGGCGGCGTAGAGCATGCGGCCCTCGACCGGCAGCGGCAGCCCGTAGATCCGCCAGCCGAGCGCGTCGCCGAAGCCGGCCTGCGGCGCCGACCGCCAGGGCTGGTCCGGCGCTTCGCCGGAACGCGTCAGCAGCCGCCCATCGGCGGCGACGACCTGCCACGCGAAGTGACCCTCGCCGAGGCGGTGCGAGGCCACGCCATCGCTGCCCGACCCTGCGAGGCCGACCTCCAGCGAGATCGCGCCGAGCAACTCGGCCGACGACCGCAGCGCGTCGTCGAGCAGCTCGTCGACCTCGTGCGTCGCGGCCAGCCAGACCGACGCCCCGATCGCCAACCCCCAGACGATGGACCAGGTGGACAGCGCGACCGCCAGGCGGCTGCGGATCGACGCCGCAGGCGCGCTCACGCGTCTCCCACCCGGTAGCCCAGCCCGCGCACCGTGTCGATCAGCGCGCGGCCGAGCTTGCGGCGCAGCGCCGAGACGTGCACCTCGATCGCGTTGCTCGCCAGCTCGGTCTCGAAGCCCAGCACCAGGCGCTCGAGGTCGGCCTTGGGCACGATGCGGCCGGCGCGCAGCACCAGCGCCTCCAGCACCG
>CAZQPN010000217.1:0-5405 GCA_964595215.1 uncultured Rubrivivax sp.
CGACGACGCGGTCCTCGGTCGCGCCCAGCGGCAGGTCGACCACCGGCACCGGCACGCGGTGTGTCTTCGGCTTGCCGCCGCCCTTCAGCCGAGCGCAATCGTCGCACGCCGGCGGTGCATCGGGCGCGCAGGCATAGCGGCAGCCGACGACGGCCTGCATCGGCGGCAGCAGCGCGGCCAGCGCGCGCACCGCGGTGGACTTGCCGGTGCCCCGGTCGCCGAACACCAGCACGCCGCCGACGGACGCGTCGACCGCGGCGATCAGGATGGCGAGCTTCATCTCGTCCTGACCGACGATGGCGGAAAACGGAAACACGACAGCCATGGGCCCCTCGGCGGTGTCAACGCGGCGAGTATGGCGCATGTGTCCGTCGCCTCTGACGCCCGCGGCTGGCACAGGCCCCCACGAAAAACGCGCCCCTCAGGGCGCGTCCGGGCGGATGGGCCGGGCGGCGTGGCCCGGCGACGTGGCGCGTCAGGCCTCGATGCGCTGCTGTACGCCGGCGATGGCCCAGGCACGGCTGTCGTCGACCGGCTTGACGAGATGCCAGATCTCGTCGAACGCCTGCGCCGCCTCGCCCGCGGACTCGACCGCCTGGCCGTGGTAGCGCACGCTGACGATCTGCTGCCCGCCCTCCTCGGCGACCTCGATCACCTCGGCGTGCACCTCGACGACGTCGGTGTGCTGTGCCACCGCACCGCGCTCCTGCAGCTGCAGCCGCAGTTCGGCGAAGACCTCGGGCGTCGTGAACTGCCGCAGGTCGTTCAGGTCGGCCGCGTCGTTGGCGGCCTGCATGCGGATGAAGATCGCCTTCGCGATGCGTTCGAAGGCCTCGGCATCGAAGCCCGGCGGCAGCGCCGCCGGCGCCGACCCGTCGACCGACAAGGCCGGACGCAGCGCCGAGCCTATCTGCGGAGTCAGCAGGGGGCGCGAGCCGACGTCCGTCGTGCGCGCCATCGGGCCGTCCGCCGCAGGTTCGGGCCGGGCCCAGGGCGCGGCGCCGGCGGCCGCTCCGGCCATCGCCGGACGCGCGGTCGCCGATCCGCCGAAGCGACGCATCAGGAAGCGCACCGCCACCACCGCGACGACCGCCAGCAGAGCCAGCATCACGAAGCTCGCGAGCTCGTCGCCCAGGCCGAGATGGCTCATCAGCGCGACCAGGCCGATGCCCGCCGCCAGACCGGCCACCGGGCCGAGCCAGGAGCGTGCACCGGCGGCCGCCCCGCCGGCCGCGGCCGCAGGCGCGCCCGCTGTGGCCGGGTTGGCGGCCGGCTGCTGCGCCGCCTTGGGCGCCTCGGGCGCGCGTTGCGGCGGCGGCGCGGCACGCTTGATGCCGAACGAACTGCCGCCGCCGAAGCGTTTGGCCTCGGCCGGCGCAGGGGCGAGCGTGAACGCCACGGTGGCCATCAGGGCCGCGATCAACCAGGACTTCATCGTCACTTCCTCGTTCTTCGTCACAGGGGCTGCCGAGCGGCGAGCACTGCCGCATTGTCGCCTGCACGGCGGCCGGCGGCGGAGTGCGACACACGGACAGGGCCATAGACGGAAAACGGGCGCGCGAGTTCCCTGCGAACCGCGCGCCGCGACGGCACGCGGCCGGGGATGCGCCAGTCAGGCGGGCGCAGCGCCGGGCTGCGGCGACCGGCCGGCACCGCCGATGTGCGGGCCGGGCGCGCCTGGGCGCGCCTGGACTACCGCGCCTGGATGCGCTCGAGGTAGTCGATCAGCGCGACGATGCGCCCGCGCACGTACCACTCGGGCGCGCCGGCCGTCGCAGGGTTGGACAGCGCCTGGGCGCGGTACGTCGTGCCCCAGACCGGCATCTCGCGCGAGCCGTGCGGGCCACTGTCGGTCGCGCTGCGGCCGTCGAGCATCTCCCAGACCAGCTGCACCGGCAGGGCTCCGCCGTTGCGCTTGCCCAGCGTCGTCAGGTCCGACGGGGCCTTGGTCAGCCAGGCTTTAAGCGGCCCGTCGCCCTTGCCGCCGGCGCCGTGGCAGCTGGCGCAGTTCGACAGGTACTCCTGCTGTCCGAGGTCGGCGCCCGTCTGGGCCCACACAAGGACCGGCAGGGTCGACAGCGAAGCCGCCAGCAGCGCGCGGCGCATCCAGATGTTCATGGTCGTCTCCAGATCGATGGATTGGCATGCCGTACGGGCAACCCGTCGGGACAGCCACCCGGCGATCCCTTGCCCGCAGCGGCATCTTGCGCGCCTCCTGACCGGCGTCATTGACGCGGCGCAAGCCCGGCACCGGGTGCCGCGGGGTCAGGTTCGCGCGGGCGGCGCCGGCACCACCGGCGGCAGGTCCCCGTGCTCGCTGGCGAGCAGCGACTCGGCGTGCTCCAGGATGAAGTAGCGCAGCGCCTCAGCGGCCGGCGACAGGGTCTTGCCGGACAGGTGGACGACGTTCCACGTCCGCACGATCGGCGTGCCCTGCACCGGCAGGATGCGGATCAGCCCGCTGCTGCGCTCCAGGCCGATCGTGTGCAGCGACAGGAAGCTCAGGCCCATGCCGGCCATCACCGCCTGCTTGATGCTCTCGTTGCTCGGCATCTCCATCGCCACGCGGGGCGCGATGTGCTGCCGGTCGAAAAAGTCCTCCATCGCCTTGCGCGTACCAGACCCCAGCTCGCGCACGATGAAGGGCTCGTCCTCGAGGGCGCGCGGCTCGACCGGGCCGGCGCCGAGCAGCGCATGGCCGGGCGGCGCGACGAAGACCTGCGGGTGGGCGGCGAAGACCTCGGCGCGCGCTGCCAGCTCGCGTGGCGGGCGGCCCATGACGGCGAGGTCGATCTCGCCCGCGCGCATCAGCGCCAGCAACTGCTCGCGGTTCTGCGACACCTGCATGCGCAACTCGATGCCCGGGTGCTCCTCGCGGAAGCGCGCCAGCAGCCGCGGCACGAAGTACTTGGCCGTGCTGACCAGCCCGACGTCCAGCGCGCCGGCCTCCACCCGCCGCAGGCGCGCCATCGCGTCGCCGGCGTCCTTGACCGCGGCCAGCACGCGCCGCGCGTGCAGCAGCAGGTACTCGCCCGCGGTGGTCAACACCACCTTGCGGCCCTGGCGGTCGAACAGCGGCAGCCCGATCTGTGACTCCAGCTCCTTGACCTGCATCGTCACCGCCGGCGGCGTCAGGTGCAGCGCCTCCGCCGCGCGCGCGAAGCTCAGCCGCCTCGCCACCTCGGCGAACACGCGCAGCTGGCGCAACGTGACGTTGATCATTCAGCGTTTCTTATCGATCCAGCAATGAATCGTGAATTTACCTTATTTCAGCCACTGCTTACATTGGCTCCACCGACACCCCGCCCCCACCCGCTGCAGGAGACCGCGAGATGAACAAACCCGCCGACGAAGGCGTCATCACCGACGCCAAGAAGCGCTACAGCGCAGGCGTGCTCAAGTACCGCCAGATGGGCTACTGGGACGCCGACTACGTGCCCAAGGACACCGACACGCTGTGCCTGTTCCGCATCACGCCACAGGACGGTGTGGACCCGATCGAAGCCGCCGCCGCGGTGGCCGGCGAGTCGTCGACCGCCACCTGGACGGTGGTCTGGACCGACCGCCTGACCGCCTGCGACAGCTACCGCGCCAAGGCCTACAAGGTCGAGCCGGTGCCGAACAACCCGGGCCAGTACTTCGCCTGGGTGGCCTACGACATCATCCTCTTCGAAGAGGGTTCGATCGCCAACATCACCGCCAGCCTGATCGGCAACGTCTTCAGCTTCAAGCCGCTGAAGGCCGCCCGGCTGGAGGACATCCGCATGCCGGTGGCGCTGGTCAAGACCTTCAAGGGTCCGCCGACCGGGCTGGTGGTCGAACGCGAACGCCTGGACAAGTTCGGCCGCCCGCTGCTGGGCGCGACGACCAAGCCCAAGCTGGGTCTTTCGGGCCGCAATTACGGCCGCGTGATCTACGAAGGCCTGAAGGGCGGCCTGGACTTCATGAAGGACGACGAGAACATCAACTCGCAGCCCTTCATGCACTGGCGCGACCGCTTCCTGTACGTGATGGACGGCGTCAACAAGGCGAGCGCGGCCACCGGCGAGGTCAAGGGCAGCTACCTGAACGTGACCGGCGCGACGATGGAGGACATCTACGAGCGCGCCGAGTTCGCCAAGGAACTGGGCTCGGTCGTCATCATGGTCGACCTGATCATCGGCTGGAGCGCAATCCAGAGCATCGCCAACTGGGCGCGCAAGAACGACATGATCGTCCACATGCACCGTGCCGGCCACGGCACCTACACGCGACAGAAGAACCACGGCGTGAGCTTCCGCGTGATGGCCAAGTGGCTGCGCCTGGCCGGCGTCGACCACCTGCACACCGGCACCGCGGTCGGCAAGCTGGAAGGCGACCCGATGACGGTGCAGGGCTACTACAACGTCTGCCGCGACAGTTACACCAAGACCGACCTGCCGCGCGGCCTGTTCTTCGACCAGGACTGGGTCGACATGCGCAAGGTCATGCCGGTGGCCTCGGGCGGCATCCACGCGGGTCAGATGCACCAGCTGATCGACCTCTTCGGCGACGACGTGATCCTGCAGTTCGGCGGCGGCACGATCGGCCACCCGGCAGGCATCCAGGCCGGAGCGGTGGCCAACCGCGTGGCGCTGGAATGCATGGTCAAGGCGCGCAACGAGGGCAAGGACATCAAGAACGAGGGCCCGGAGATCCTGCGCAAGGCGGCGCAGACCTGCACGCCGCTGAAGCAGGCGCTCGATACCTGGGGCGAGATCAGCTTCAACTACGCCTCCACGCCGTCGGTGGCCTGACGGGCCTGGGCACACGGATCGACAGGAGAACCACATCATGATGACCAACCCCACCGGCCGCATCACGCAGGGCATGTTCAGCTTCCTGCCCGAACTGACGGACGCGGAGATCACGCTGCAGATCGAATACGGCCTGCGCAAAGGCTACGCCTGGAGCGTCGAGTACACGGACGACCCGCACCCGCGCAACACCTACTGGGAGATGTACGGCAACCCGATGTTCGACCTCAAGGACGCCGCCGGCGTGATGATGGAGCTGACGGCCTGCCGCAAGGCCTTCCCGAACCACTACATCCGCATGATGGCCTTCGACTCGACGCGCAACGTCGAGACGATCGCGATGAGCTTCATCGTCAACCGGCCCGCCGACGAGCCCGGCTTCGGGCTGGTGCGCCAGGAGATGAACGGCCGCTCGATCCGCTACACGGTGCACTCGTACGCGACCGACAAGCCCGAAGCGCAGCGCTACTGACGCGCACCGGGCCCGGCCACGCGCCGGGCCCGCACCCTGACGCTGCGCCGCCCGTCCCCATGGCGACGGTGCGGCGAGCCAAGAGAGCCCCGCCCCATGACCCACCGCATCGCCCCGTCCATCCTCTCGGCCGACTTCGCCCGCCTGGGCCAGGAGGT
>CAZQPN010000218.1:0-5402 GCA_964595215.1 uncultured Rubrivivax sp.
CGCACCTGTGCGTCGGCTGCGGCGCCTGCGGCACGGTCTGCCCGAGCGGCGCGCTGACCTATGGCGCCCCCGGCCCCGAGCACCAGGGGCGGCGCCTGCGTACGATGCTCGGCGCCTTCGCCGCCGCCGGCGGGCGCGACGCCGCGCTCTTGCTGCACAGCGAGGGCGCGGGCGCGCGGTTGATCGACGAGCTCGGCCGTGCCGCGCGCGTCGACGCCGCGATCCGCGGCGTGCCGGCGCGCGTGCTGCCGGTGGCGCTGTGGCACACCGCGAGCGTCGGCATCGACCTGTGGCTGGCGGCGATCGCGCAGGGTGCGTCCCAGGTCTGGGTGCTGCTGACCGACGAGGAGGCCCCGGAGTACCGCCAGGCGCTGGCCGGTCAGATGGCGGTCGCGCAGGCCGTGCTGGCCGGCATGGGCTACACCGGCGAGCACCTGCGGCTGATCGAGGCGCGCGACGCGCGCGACCTCGCCGCACTCGACGCCGCGCTGGCCGCGGCGCCGGCCCAGACCGTGGCAAGGGCGGCGTCGTTCGCGGCCCAGACCGACAAGCGGGCGACGCTGGACCTCGCGCTCGACCACCTGCAGACCCACGCGCCGCTCGGCGCCCAGCTGCCGGACGCGCTGCCGCTGCCGGCCGCCGCATCGCCCTTCGGCGCGCTGAAGGTCGACCCCGACCGCTGCACGCTGTGCCTGAGCTGCGTCGGCGCCTGCCCGGAGGCGGCGCTGGCCGACAACCCGGAGCGGCCGCAGCTGCGCTTCATCGAGAAGAACTGCGTGCAGTGCGGGCTGTGCGCCACCACCTGCCCGGAGGACGCGATCACGCTCGAGCCGCGGCTGCTGCTGGCCGACGGCGGCAAGGCGCGCAAGCAGCTGCGCGTGCTGGCCGAGATGCCACCCTTCCACTGCGTGCGCTGCGGCAAGCCCTTCGGCACCCTGCGCGCGATCGAGAACATGGTCGCCAAGCTGGCCGGGCACGCCGCCTTCCAGGGCCGTGGCGCCGAGCGGCTGAAGATGTGCGGCGACTGCCGCGTGATCGACATCCACACCAACCCGGACGAGGTCCGGATCACCGACCTGTGAGCCCGCCGTGGCCGCTGCTTCGAGACCCGAGCCGATGACCGACCCCCAGCCCGCCCCCCTGTCTTTCGCCGGCCCAGATGACAGCGAGGAACTGGCGCGTGCCGAGATGTACGGCGTCCTCGCGCGGGTGTGGATGGCGCCGCCCGACGCCGAACTGCTGTCCGGGTTCCGCGTCGCCGTGACCGAGGCGCCGCAGCCCGGGGGCCTGCTCGAAGGCGCTTGGCAGTCGCTCGTCGGCGCGCTGCGAGCCACCGACCCCGCCGCCGCGGCCGACGAGTACGACGCCCTGTTCGGTGGCGTCGGCAAGCCGGAAGTCTTCCTCTACGGGTCCTACTATCTCAGCGGGGCGCTGAACGACCGGCCGCTCGCCACGCTGCGCACCGACCTGCAGGCGCTCGGCCTGACGCGCGACGAGACGCGGCTGGAAACCGAGGACCACGTCGCCTACGTCTTCGAGGTGATGCGCTACCTGATCGGTGGCGACGACGCCGGCGTGTGCAACCTCGAGCAGCAGCGCCGCTTCTTCCGCGCCCACGTGCAATCCTGGGTGGAGGCGATGTGCGACGCCGTCGCCGCGCACCCGCGCGCGGCGACATGGCGCGCGCTGGCGGACTGCACGCGTGCCTTCGTGCAGATCGAGACCCAGGCCTTCGACCTGCTGGAGACCTGACGGCGATGGCGATCCCGACCCACGACATCACCGGTCTCGTGCTCGCCGGCGGCCGCGGCAGCCGCATGGGCGGCGTCGACAAAGGGCTGCAGAACCACCGCGGCATCCCGCTCGCGCTGCACGCCTTGCTGCGGCTGCAGCCGCAGGTCGGCGAGCTGATGGTCAACGCCAATCGCAACCTCGGGGCCTACGAGGCGATGGGCACGCCGGTGTGGCCCGACGCCCTGCCCGACTACCCAGGCCCGCTGGCCGGGCTGCTGGCCGGTCTGGAGCGCTGCGAGACGCCCTACCTCGTCAGCGTGCCCTGCGACACGCCGGACTTCCCGACCGATCTCGTCGCCCGCCTGGCCGATGCGATGACGGCCGAGGGTGCGGAGATCGCGATGGCGGCCACGCGCGAAGCGGGCGAGTTGCGCCCGCAGCCGGTGTTCTGCCTGCTCGAGTCGCGCCTGATGGAGAGCCTGGTGGCCTATCTGCAGTCGGGCGAGCGCAAGATCGACCGCTGGACGGCACGCCACCGCTGCGCCGTCGTCGCGTTCGATGATCCGGCCGCGTTCGCCAACGCCAACACGATCGAGGAGCTGCAGCGCTTGCAGGCCGCGCCACCGCGCCATGGCTGAGCGCCCCGACGACGACCGCTGGCCGCGCGCCGTCGTGCTCGTCGTCGACGACGAACCCGGCATGCGCCACTTCATCGAGAAGGCGCTGGCGCCGCACGTGGCGCGCGTGCTGGTGGCCGGCTCGGCCGAGTCCGCCGAGGATCTGCTACGCCAGCACCACGTCGACCTCGTCGTTCTCGATATCGCGCTGCCCGGCAAGAACGGCATCGCGATGCTGAAGGACATGCGCGCGCGCGGCAACGCTGCGGAGGTGGCGCTGATCACCGCCTTCGCCGACCTCGACACGGCGATCGAGGCGCTGCGCGCCGGCGCTGGCGACATGCTGCTCAAGCCCTTCCGCGTGACGCAGCTGCTGGGCGCCGTGCGCCACGGGCTGGAGCGCGCGCGGCTGCGGCGCGAGAACTGGGTGCTGCGGCGCGAGCTGCAGCAGCGCACGCCGCCGGCCGACGGCCTGGTCGGCGGCTCGCTCGTCGTCAAGGGCCTTCAGGCGGCGCTGCACCGCGTCGCGGCGGTCGACTCCACCGTGCTGCTGACCGGCGAGTCGGGCACCGGCAAGGAGCTCGCGGCGATGGCGCTGCACCGGCTGAGCCCCCATGCCGCCGCGCCCTTCGTGCCGGTGAACTGCGCCACGTCCGCGCCGGCCCAGCTCGAGGCCGAGCTGTTCGGCCACCGCGACGGCGAGGGCCTGTTCCTGTACGCCCAGGGCGGCACGCTGTTCCTCGATGAGGTCGGCGAGCTGCCGCCGCCGCTGCAGGCGGCGCTGCTGCGGGTGCTCGAGGACCGCCGCGTGCGGCCGGTCGGCAGCGAGCGCGACATCCCGGTGGACGTGCGCATCGTCGCCGCCACCAACCGGCCGCTTGCCGACGACGTCGCCAGCGGCCGCTTCCGTGCCGACCTCTACTACCGGCTGCAGGTGGTCGAGATCAAGCTGCCACCATTGCGCGCGCACAAGGAGGACATCCCGGCGCTGGTGGCGCACTTCGTCGACACGCTGGCGCCGCGCCTGGGCGTCGCGCCGATCGAGGTGACCGCAGCCGAGATGGGCTACCTGCAGCAGTACGACTGGCCGGGCAACGTGCGCGAGCTGCGTAACCTGATCGAGCGCTCGCTGATCGTCGGCGCGCTCAACGTCTCCGCGCTGTACCAGAGCCTGCCGCGGCCGCGGCGCGACACGGTGACCATCGTCACTGCCGCCGTGCTGCCAGCGGCCGGCGTCCCGACCGACCTGCACGAGATGGAAAAGCAGCACATCCAGACCGTGCTCGACGCCGTGCAAGGCGACAAGACGCAGGCCGCGCAGCTGCTCGGCATCTCGCGCCGCACGCTCGAGCGGCGTGTCGCGGAGTGGGCGCAGCAGGCCTGATCGCAGCGGGGACGCGGATGGGACGCTTCCAGGCGCTGTCGATCCGCAACAAGCTGCTGGCGATGGTGCTGCTGCCGCTGGCGGGCGTGCTGCCGCTGCTCGGCGTGCTGCTGCTGTGGTGGAGCAACGAGGCCTTCGACCGGCTGCTGATCACCAAGACCCGGGCCGACCTCGCCGTCGCACAAGGCTACTTCGAGCGCGTGCTGGCCGAGGTCGGCTCGAGCACCGGCGCGATCGCCGAGTCCCACGCGCTGAACGTCGCACTGGCCGGTGGCGGCGACGTCGACGCCTTGCTGCAGCGCGCCGGGCGGCGCGCCCGGCTGGACTTCATCCACCTGCTGCCGCCGGGCGCGGAACGTGAGCGCACCACGCTCGAGGTGGTGTCGCCGCAGGCGCAGGCGATGCTGCTCGGCGACGCACTGCGCGAGCGCGTCGCCGTGCCGCTGGTCGGCACCCGCAACGCCGCGCCGACCGACCGCACGCGCGAGGACCGCGCGATGCTGCTGCTGGCCACGCGCGCGATCGTCGACGACCGGGGCGAGGCGGTGGGGATGCTGAAGGCCGGCGTGCTGCTGAACCGCAACCTGCCCTTCATCGACCACATCAACGAGATCGTCTACCCCGAGGGCTCGCTGCCCTTCGGCAGTCGAGGCACGGCGACGCTGTTCCTCGACGACGTGCGCATCAGCACCAACGTGCGCCTGTTCGGCCCCGAGCAGGCCGAGCGCGCGATCGGCACGCGCGTCTCGCAGGCCGTGCGCGACACCGTGCTCGGCCGCGGCCAGACCTGGCTCGACCGCGCCTTCGTCGTCAACGAGTGGTACGTCTCGGCCTACCAGCCGCTGGCCGACGGCCGCGGCGAGCACGTCGGCATGCTCTACGTCGGCTTCACCGAGCGTCCGTTCACGGTGCTGAAGTACGCCTCGCTGGCGGCGATCGGCGTCGTCTTCTTCGCCGTCATGATCGTCGCGTCGGTGGTGTCGCTGCGCTGGGCGCGCACGATCTTCCGGCCGGTCGAGCGCATGGAGGCGACGATGCAGTGCGTCGAGGGCGGGGACCTCGACGCCCGCGTCGGCGCGATCGACAGCGCCGACGAGATCGGCCGTCTGGCGCAGCACCTGGACCGCCTGCTCGACGTCATCGACGACAAGACGCGCGCGCTGAAGGCCTGGAACGCCGAGCTCGACGCCAAGGTCGCCGAACGCACGCGCGAGCTCGAGGCGGCGCAGGGCCAGCTGCTGCGCAGCGAGAAGCTGGCCGCCGTCGGCCAGCTGACGGCCAGCATCGCGCACGAGATCAACAACCCGATCGCCGTCATCCAGGGCAACCTGGATCTGCTGCGCGCGCAGCTGCCGGCGCCGACCGCGGCGGCCGTGCACGTGGAGCTGCAGCTGCTCGACCAGCAGGTCGAGCGCATGCGGCTGATCGTGACCCAGCTGCTGCAGTTCGCGCGGCCGTCGGAGTACGCCGGCTATGTTGCGCCGTTGGACACGGCGCGGGTGGCCGAAGACTGCCTGGTGCTCGTCGCGCACCTGCTGTCCAGCACGCGCATCGCGCTGGCGCGCGACTTCCGCGCCACGCGCCAGCCGGCTCTCAGCCGCAACGAGCTGCAGCAGGTGCTGGTGAACCTGCTGGTCAACGCGATCCACGCGATGCCCGATGGCGGC
>CAZQPN010000219.1:0-5394 GCA_964595215.1 uncultured Rubrivivax sp.
GCTCGGGCTCGCCGGATGCGGCACCGCGCGCCGACGGCGGCGCGGCCCGGCGGCGGGACCGGTGGCGACGCCGCCGCGGCCGTCACCGGCCATCGCCGCATCCTGGGAGGTCTACCGCCTGCAGGCCGCGCAGCGCATCGTCGCCGCCAACCCGGATGGCGTCTACGCCGGCCCGGTGCCCGATCCGCTGCTGGCGATCCCGGTGCTCGAGATCGAGCTCGAGGGCGACGGCCGCATCCGCGCGATCCGCGTGCTGCGCGTGCCGACGCAGGCGCGCGACACCACGCAGCTGGCGATCGACGCCGTGCGCCGCGCGGCGCCGTTCGGCCCGGTGGCGCACCTGCCGCGGCCGTGGAAGTTCGCCGAGGTCTTCCTTTTCGACGACACCCGGCGCTTCAAGCCTCGCAGCCTGGACATCGACTGATCCGCGCGCGGTCAGGGCCCCGACAGCGGAATCGGCAAGAATCGCCCCATGTTCCTCACGCTGCCGACGTTGCTGACCTGGGCGCGCATCGTCGCCATCCCGCTGATCGTCGGCGTGTTCTACCTGCCGCTGGACGCGGCGACGCGCAACCTGGTGGCGACGACGCTGTTCATCGTCTTCGCGCTGACCGACTGGACTGACGGCTGGCTGGCGCGGCGCCTGAACCAGACCTCCTCGTTCGGCGCCTTCCTCGACCCGGTGGCCGACAAGTTCCTGGTTTGCGCGGCGCTGCTGGTGCTGGTGCACCTGGGCCGTGCGGACGTCTTCGTCGCCCTCATCATCATCGGGCGCGAGATCGCGATCTCGGCGCTGCGCGAGTGGATGGCACAGATCGGCGCGTCGCGCAGCGTCGCCGTGCACATGCTGGGCAAGGTCAAGACGACGGTGCAGATGGTCGCCATCCCCTTCCTGCTCTACGACGGCGCGCTGTTCGGCGTCGTCGACACGCGCATCTGGGGCACGGTGCTGATCTGGATCGCGGCCGTCCTGACGGTCTGGTCGATGGGTTACTACCTGCACAAGGCGCTGCCCGAGATCCGCGCCAAGGTACGCTGACGGCCGCGCCGTCGGCACGCCGTCCCGCCGCCTGCGTCACGGATGGGCACGTCCTCGCCCGCCAACGGCGCGCACGCCGAGGCGCTCGTCCGCGCGATGCCCTGGGTCTTCGTCGGCATCTGGAGCACCGGTTTCGTCGTCGCGCGCCTGGGCATGCCGCACGCGCCGCCGCTGGGCTTCCTGAGCTGGCGCTTCGCGCTGTCGGTGCTGGCCTTCGTGGTCTGGGTCGTGGCCAGCGGCGCGGCGTGGCCGCGCGGGCGGCGTCAGTGGGGCCACCTGGCGATGACCGGGGTGCTGATGCACGCCGGCTACCTGGGCGGTGTCTGGGCGGCGGTCAAGATCGGGCTGGGCGCCGGCATGGCGGCGCTCGTGGTTGGTCTGCAGCCGGTGCTGACCGCGCTGTGGGTGTCGTGGACCGGCGCCGAACATCGTGCAACCGTGCGCCAGTGGCTGGGACTGTTGCTCGGTCTGACCGGGCTGCTGCTGGTCGTCTGGCACAAACTGGGCGCGGGCGAGGTCGGTGCGGCCAACCTGTCGCTGGTCCTGCTCGCGCTGGCCAGCATCACCGCCGGCACGCTGTACCAGAAGCGCTTCGTCGCCCGCTGCGACGTGCGCACGGCGAACACCGTGCAGTTGATGGCCGCCTTCTCCGTCACCGCGCCGCTGGCCTGGTGGCTGGAGGACGAGCCGATCCGGCTGCATCCGGACCTGGTCATCGCGATGGCCTGGTCGGTCGGCGCCCTGACGCTCGGCGGCAGCTCGCTGCTGTACATGCTGCTGCAGCGCGGTGCCGCGACGCGCGTGTCCAGCCTGATGTACCTGGTGCCGCCGTGCACCGCCGTACTTGCCTGGGCATTGTTCGGCGAGGTGCTGACCGGTGGCGTCGGCCTGGGGATGCTGCTGACGGCCGCGGGCGTGTGGCTGGTGGTCCGCGAGCGCGCGCCGACGGGCGACTCGGGCCCGGTGCCGCCCCTGCCCGGGCGGGGCAGCGGTTAGGGCGCGGCCCGCACCTTGTCAACCGTGTTTGCGCGGTCTGCAACAGACGCCGCCGTGCCGACCGCTGTGCGTAGAATCTTCCCCTCCCCTGCGAAGCCGGGGGCATGATTGAATCTCCCAGGGTGTGCGGGGTGGCGGCAGGCGATGCCGGCGGTGCGCCACCCGGCGACTTCATTGGACAACACGATCACCCGACGACCACTGAGAGGGGTACCCAACGTGAACAAGACCGAACTGATCGAACACATCGCCAAGCAGGCCGACATCTCCAAGGCCGCGGCCACGCGGGCGCTGGAAGCGCTGATCGGTGGCGTCAAGAGCACGCTGAAGAAGAACGGCAGCGTGTCGATCATCGGCTTCGGCACCTTTGCCGTGACCAAGCGCGCCGCCCGCAGCGGCCGCAACCCGCGCACCGGCGCGACGATCAAGATCAAGTCTGCCAAGGTGCCGAAGTTCCGCCCGGGCAAGGCCCTGAAGGATCACCTGAACTGATCCCGGCCGCGGTGCCGTCGGCGCCGCACCCCGTCTGGCCCCCGGGTGCTTAGCTCAGTTGGTAGAGCGGCGCCCTTACAAGGCGTAGGTCGGCGGTTCGAGACCGTCAGCACCCACCATCGATCCGGCGATCGCCGCGGGCCGCGTGGCACCGGCTGTCGCCGCCCCCGGCACAGCGTCAGGCCGCCCCTGCGGCCATCCGGGCCGGCCGGGCTCGGATAAACTACGAGTTCGGCGAAGGCAACGGAAATCGGAAGGCGAACTGCGGTTCGCCTTCGTCGCTTCTCCGCCTCCGCTTCTCCGCTTCTCTCTGCCCCCGACCGACCCAGGCTGTCACGATGTTCGAATTCATCCGTACGCACTCGCGGCTCATGCTCGGCCTGGTCGTCCTGCTGATCATTCCGTCGTTCGTTTTCTTCGGCGTGCAGGGTTACAGCAACATGACCGACGCCTCCAACGCGGCGGTGGCCAAGGTCGACGGCCTCAAGATCACGCAGGCCGAGTGGGACCTCGCGCACCAGCGAGCGATCGACCGCATGCGTCAGCAGATGCCCGGCGTCGACGTTGCGCTGCTGGACACACCCGAGGCGAAGCGTGAGACGCTGGACGCCATCGTGCGCGAGCGCGTGCTGCTGGCCGAGGCGAGCGCGCGCCACCTGTTCCCCACAGACCAGCGCCTGCAGCGGCTGTTCGTCACCGACCCGCAGTTCGCCGGCCTGCGCAACCCCGACGGCAGCGTCAACCGCGACATCCTGGCCGCCCAGGGGCTGAGCTCGGAGATGTTCGCGGCCCAGCTGCGCACCGAGTTCGGCATGCAGCAGGTCCTCGGCGGCGTGGCGTCCAGCGTTGTCGCGCCGGCGAAGGTTGCCGACGTATCGCTCGACGCGCTGCTGCAGCAGCGCGAGGTGCAGGTGCAGCGTTTCGATGCCGCCGCCTATCGAGGCCAGGTGCAACCCAGCGACGCCGACCTGGAAGCCTTCCACAAGGCCAACGAGTCGCGCTTCCGGGCGCCCGAGCAGGCCCGCATCGAGTACGTGGTGCTCGGCCTGGAGGCACTCGGGAGTGACCTGACGGTCCCGGAAGCCGACTTGCGCCGCTACTACGACGAGAACGCAAGCCGCTGGATGACCGCCGAACAGCGCCGCGCGCACCACATCCTGATCGTCGCCGAGGCGGACAAGCCGGCAGCGGAGCGCGCCAAGGCGCGCGAGAAGGCCGAGGCGCTGCTCAAGGACTTGCGCGCCAGGCCATCGGCCTTCGAGGAGCTCGCGCGTGCCAATTCGCAGGATCCGGGTTCGGCCGAGCGCGGCGGCGACCTCGACTACTTCGGCCGCGGTGCCATGGTCAAGCCCTTCGAGGACGCCGTGTTCGCGATGCAGCCGGGCGAGATCAGCAACATCGTCGAGACCGACTTCGGCTTCCACATCATCCGGCTCGACGACGTGCGCGGTGGCGAGCGTCCGCCCTTCGAGTCGGTGCGCGCCGAGGTCGAGGCCGAGGTGCGGCAATCGCTCGCGCAGCGCGCGTTCGCCGAGGCCGCCGAGCAGTTCAGCAACATGGTCTACGAGCAGCCGGACAGCCTGCAGCCGGTGATCGAGCGCTTCAAGCTCACGCGCCAGACGGCCACCGTGCAGCGCCAGCCGGCGCCTGACGCACAGGGCGCGCTGGCGTCGGTGCGGCTGCTCGACGCGGTATTCGGCGAGGACGCGCTGCGCAACAAGCGCAACACCGACGCCGTCGAGGTGGCTCAGAACACGCTCGTGTCGGCGCGCGTCGTCGAGTACCAGCCCGAGCGCACGCGGGCACTGGCCGACGTGCAGGACGAGGTGCGTGACGCCGTCGTCGCCGAGCGTGCCGCGGCGCTGGCCCGCGAGGCGGGCGAGAAGCGGCTGCAGGCGATCAAGGCGTCCGGCGACGACGGGATGCCGCCGGCCGTGACCCTCTCGCGGGTCCAGCCGCAGGGTCAGCCGCGCGAGGTCGTCGACGCCGCGCTGCGCGCCGACCCGGCCCAGCTGCCGGCAGCGCTCGGCGTCGACCTGGGCCCGTCGGGCTATGCCGTGGTCCGCGTGACGCGGGTGGTCCCGCGCGATCCGGCGGCCGCCGGCGGCGCGCAGTCGCTGCGGGCCCAGTACGCGCAGGCCTGGGGCAACGCCGAGCAGCAGGCCTTGTACGAGGCGCTGAAACAGCGCCACAAGGTGCAAGTGAACGCGCCAGCACCGACGCCGCCCGCGCAGTGAGGGGCCGCGCCCGCGATATACTTGCAGGCTGTGCGGTGGCTGTAGCTCAGTTGGTAGAGTCCCAGGTTGTGATCCTGGTTGTCGTGGGTTCGAGTCCCATCAGCCACCCCAACGAACCCTGTTGACGCGCGCAAGGCCTTGACTGCTTCCGGTCGCGGGCCTCGCCCGGAAACCGCAGCCGGACACACGAGTCGAGCCGGCAGGCCCGGCGGCTGATCAGCACCGCGCGCAGCACGCTTCGGAATTGCCCGGGCATGTCCGCGCTGTCCATCCGGGCCCTCCAAGGCTTGAAGCGTTACGCCGGGACTGAAGGGATTCGGTCAAGGCCGCGCCCGGTCTTCAGCGGGACAAGCCATCACTTACGATGCGTGCCATGCGCGAGACCGATAAGTGCGCCGCAGAAGCGGCAGAATGCCGCTGGCGGTTGTGGCCAACGGTGCAGGAGGAAGCACATGCGTTTGTTCAGTTGCGGCCATTGTGAGCAACGGCTTTACTTCGAGAACGTCGCGTGCACGCGCTGCGGTGCAACGCTCGGTTTCCTGGCCGATCGAGGCGAACTCGTCTCGCTCGACGACGCGGGACAAGGGCTGTTTCATCCGCATGGCGAGCAGGCGGGCTACCGGATGTGCG
>CAZQPN010000220.1:0-5381 GCA_964595215.1 uncultured Rubrivivax sp.
CGGTGACGCAGGCCCATCATGTGACGGGCCTGGAGGATGTCCTTCCGGCTCTGGAGCTTCCGCCACGTCGCCAAGGTCGATCGCCTCGTCGGATTCAAGCGCGACTCCGGCGGCGCCATCGGCGTAGGCCATCTGCGCAGGACGCTCGATACGTTGCTGTTCCCCGAGCCCGGCAAGGTGCGGACGGACCACTGATACCGATCCGTCACCGTGCTCGGCCGCCGCTGGCAGTGTCGACGGGCGTCACCCGCCGGACTCTTCCAGTGTCAGCGTCACCGGCACGCCGGCGCGTAGTGTCTGAAGTACCACACAGGCGCGTTCGGCAGCCCTGCAGACCTGCTGGATCCGTTGCGCCGGCGTGTCCGGCGCGAAGCGCAACCGCACGGCGACGCGCAGGGCCTGGAATGCCACCGGCACCTTCGGACTCATGCCGAGCGTGCCGCGCACGTCGACCTCGGCGTCCACCTGCACCGACAGCGCCGTGATCTGGACGCCGTAGACGTTGGCCACCATGCGCAGGCTCGACTCCTGGCAGCTGGCCAGCGCGGCACAGAGAAGGTCGCCCGGCACCGGGGCGTCGTGCAGGCCACCGATGGCGTGGTGCACGGCGAAACCGATGTCCGCCTGGGCCGTGCTCCCGGCACGAACCTGCCCATGCAGCGGATCGTGCAGGTTCTCGCTGACGATCGACGCATGGTCGACGACGAGCGCGGCGGCCGGCTGCTGCCGGTAGCGCTCGCGCAACGGCGCCTGGCGCGCGCGAACATCGGTCGTCGGAGTTTGGGTGTGCAGCGTCATCGCGAAGCCCCCGCTGCACCGGCCGCAGCATGGGTCGGACGTGAACCGGACCGGGCTGCAAGACCGCGGAGGCTCACGAGACGACGCCCGGCGACTTGCAGGCCGCCCCAGATGAGGGAGCGTCCCCGCTCGGGGCCCAGGCGCACACGGTCCCCGTCGGCATGCACCAGCACGGCCGACCAGACGCGCCAGGGATGCGCGCTCAGGTGCAGCCACAAGCTCGACCCGGACAGGGTCGAGACCGTCACGCAGCCCCCGGGTGTCAGGCGCAAGCCCTGGCCTGCAGTGAGCATCCAGTCGTACGGCCGGCCGATCTGCGTGACCCACAGTAGGCCCGTGTCGACACCGATGTGCCCGCCGGCCGGCACCCACAGGTGCAGCATCGAGTTGCGCTCAAGGTCCAGGCGGCGTCGGGGTCGGGCAGCGCCGGGCGACTTCAGGCTTTGATCCATTTCCTGCTCCCTGCCCGCACGGCCTGATAGGCCGGGCGGGCGCTTAAAGCGTCACGCGCGCGTGACGACCACCTCGAGGTATTCGCTCGGCACCACCAGCGACTCCGAACCGGCGCGGTTGAAGCGCTGCAGCAGGGCCTGGATGTCGCGCTCCAGCGCGGCGCCGTTCGGCCCCAACGCGGCAAAAGCCTTGTGCACCGGTCCGTACCAGGTGCGGAAGACCTCGATCCAGTGTGCAGGCGATCGGTAGCGCAGGTTGAAGTGCCGCCGTGCGACGCTGATGTCGGTGGCCTGGGCACCGAGCAGCGTGGCCAGGTGGGCCTCGGTGCCCCACAACGACGGCGAGCGGGCGCCCGGCGGTGGAGGCAGGTGTGCGCCGACGGTCTTGAACAGCTGGCCGATGAACCCCTCGGGGGTCCAGTTCGCCAGCCCGATGCGTCCACCGCGGCGGCACACCCTCAGCATCTCTCGGGCCGCCTGGGCCTGGTCGGGAGCAAACATCACGCCGAAGGTCGACAGCACGACGTCGAAGCTGGCGTCGGCGAAGGGCAGCGCCTCGGCGTCTGCCAGTTCGAACTGCACAGAAAGGCACTCGGCGTCGGCGCGCGCACGGCCGCGCTCGAGCAGGCCGTCGACGTAGTCGGTCGACACCACGCGGGCACCGCGCCGGGCGGCGGCGAGCGTGGCGTTGCCGTTGCCGGCAGCGACGTCGAGCACCCTCTCGTCGGTGCGCACGTCGGCGGCCTCGCACAGCGTCTCGCCGACGATCTGCAAGGTGGTGCCGACGACGGCATAGTCGCCGCTGGCCCAGGCGGCCTGCTGCTTGTGCTTGAGGGCCGCGAGGTCTGGTTGGACGGCGGGCGGGTTCATCACGCTGGACATGGGGTTCCTTCCGGATTGGGGTGAGGGCTGGGCACCAGGACTTCTGGTGCCGGGTCAGTTTCCGGTGCCCGGCGGGGCGCGGTCCTGACGCGTCGTCCGCGCGTCCTGCCCCGGCGGCCGCCAGCCGGCGGCACCCGCGGTCCGGGCTGACCCAGCGTCCGGCGATCCTGTCCGGACGACCGGACCATGTGGCACGAGGCACGGCGGCCGCATTTCGGCGCGCACAATGAACCGTGTCGTACGCCGGAGGACGCCATGGACAACCCGTCGATCGCGCGCGCTGCAGCGCGTCGAGGAGGCATTTACCCGCAAGCCCGCGCTGGCCCGGCACGAGGACACCCCCGCGCGCGCGGTGTGGGTCGGCGGCCTGCAGTCGCGGCTTGACCTGCCCGGCGGCGGCACACTGCAAGCGGATCTGCCGCCGGTCATGGGTGGCGACGGCGCCGGAGTACTGCCGGGCTGGTTGATGCGAGCGGGCCTTGCCAGTTGCCTGGTCAGTGCGGTGACACTGCGCGCCGCGTGCCAGGGCATCACGCTGCGCCGCCTCGAGGTGCAGGTGCAGCGCGTCTCCGATGCGCGCGGCCTGCTCGGTTGCGAACCGGAGGTGTCCGCCGGACCGCTGAGCCTGCGGCTGGCCGTTGCGATCGATGCCGACGGTGTCGACGAGGCCACGCTGCGCGGACTCGTGGCCTGGGCCGACGCGCATTCACCGGTTTCCGACGCCCTGCGCCAGGCCATGGACCTGCAATTGCAGGTCGAGATCGGGGTCGGCTGAGCGTGGACGCGCTGTCCGAGGTGCTTCGCGTCGTGCGCTTGAGCGGCGCCGTGTTCTTCAACGCGCGCTTCACGGCACCCTGGTGCTTTGCGTCGCCGGAAGCGGCCTCGGTGATGCAGACCCTGCAACCCGGTGCCGAGCGGGTGGTCATCTACCACCTGCTGACCGAAGGCGAGTGCCAGCTCGAGGTGGAGGGCCTGCCGTCGACGCCGGTGCGGGCAGGCGATGTGGTGGTGTTCCCGCACGGCGATGCCCACCGCATGGCCTCGTCGCTGGACGTGGCGCCCGCCCCGACGCCCAACCTGCCTGCCCTGCTGCAGCGCCGGCCCCGGCTCATCCGGTACGGCGGAGGCGGCGTCAGCACCCAGTTCATCTGCGGCTATCTGGCCTGCGATCCGCGCCTGTGCCGACCGATCCTGACCGCGCTGCCACGCGTCGTCGTCGTCAGCCTGCGCGGAGAGAACGGCGGCGACTGGCTGGAGGCGTCGATCCGCTATGCCGTCTCCGAGGCGGCGTCGCCGCGGCCGGGCGGCGAGGGCGTGCTGGCCAAGCTGTCGGAGGTGCTGTTCGTCGAGACGCTGAGGCGCCATGCGTCCCAACTCGCGTCCAACCAGACCGGCTGGCTGGCCGGCCTGCGCGACCGGGTCGTCGGCAAGGCATTGGCTGCCTTGCACGAGCGGCCCGCTCAGGCGTGGACGCTCGAGACGCTCGCGCGCGAGGCAGACAGTTCGCGCACGGTGCTGACCGAGCGCTTCGCGCACTACGTCGGTCAGTCCCCGATGCACTACCTGATGCGCTGGCGCATGGCGCTGGCCGCGAACCTGCTGCGCAGCAGTTCGCTCGGGCTGGCGCGCATCGCGGAGGAGGTCGGCTACGACACCGACACAGCCTTCAGCCGCGCCTTCCGGCGCGAGTTCGGCAGTCCGCCGGCGGCATGGCGGCGTGAGCAGCACGAGTTGACGGCGAGTTGATCGCCGGCGCTGTGCCGCGCCATGCGGCACAGCGCGGCGCCTCGGTCAGGTTCGGCGGCGGCGCGGTCATTCACGGCGGCGACGTCGGCAGACACACTGGACGGACCGATCAACTGCGCCTTCGCGGGCGTCACTTCGTACCGCTGCCGACCATGCTCGAAGATCTTCTTCCAAGTCCCGCGCCCGAGCTCGCCATGCTGGCACTCACGAGTTCGCTCAGCCCGGGCGCCAATAGCCTGCTGATCTCGGCCACCGCTGCGCAGTTCGGCGTTCGGCGAAGCCTTCTGACGCTGAGCGGGATGTATGCCGGCTTCAGCCTGATGTTCGTCGCCGCCGGGCTTGGTGCCGGCGTGGTCTTCGAGACCTGGCCGTGGTTGCTCGTTCTTATGAAGTGGGCTGGTGCTGCCTACATGCTCCATCTGGCGTGGGGCCTGCTCCAGGCGCGATGGGCCGTGTCGGCGTCGGCCGAGCCGATCGGTTTTTCGCGCGCGGCGTTGCTGCAGTTCCTGTATCCAAAGCTCTGGCTGATGGCCATCGCCACCGTCGCCATGTGCACGGGCGGCGAGCCAGGCGCCGGTGTGTCGCTGCCCCTCGTGCTGTTCTTTGTCGCGATGACGATGCCCGGCATGCTGCTGTACCTCCGGCTGGGCAGTGTTCTGCGCTCGCTCACGCAGTCGACGCGCATGCGCACGGCGACGAACCGTGCACTGGCCGGCCTCACGGCCTTGTCGGCCCTGTTGCTGTTGATCTCGGCCTGACCTCGTGTCCATCCACATGCGCCTGCCATCCTTTGGGCAGGCGTCCAGGCTCATACGGCAGCAGCTGCACCGCGCCACTGGCGTCGGTCGTCTTGCGCAGGGGCTTCATTCCGGCGCCGACCAGGTAGTGGTTGATGCGGTTGAGCTCGCTGCTGAGACCACCTTTGTTGATGGTGTACAGGCCAGCGTAGTGCTTGAGCGCCTGGGCGAGAGAGGTCTGGGTCGGACCGCCCAGCTCGGGGTCGTGTTCGGTGTTGGCATTGACCAGCGCGTCCGAAATCCAGGTCTTGGCGTCGTCCAAGTTGTCGAAGTCCTGGAAGGGTCGCTTGCCGTTGGCCAGCGTGACTTGAGCGCGCCAGCCGCCCCGGTACTTGAACGGCGCGGGCATCTTGCGGGTCTTAGCCATGCAGCACCTCCACAACGGTGGTGGTGGCGACCGGACGGCCGCAGGTGCCGGTGTGGGATTCGCCCAGCAGCCGAGTTGGCTCGTGGCCCGGGAGAGCCAGCAGGTTCAGAAGCAGGAAGGTACTCACTCGTCATCTCCAACAAAGTTGCGATGACGGGTCTAGTGAGCCGTTTTATCTGCGGCACCGGACCGCAGCGAACTCACCAGAACAGCGGGTGCGAGCGTGGCCCGATGTGCGTCTTGGAGGCGACGTAGTGCGAACCGGAGCGACGTCGGGCGCGTGCCTTCGTCTTCGTCCGTCGCGTGCCCCCGGGTGTCACACGTCGAGCTGCGCTATCA